>CBFGVD010000026.1:0-13656 GCA_965651965.1 uncultured Verrucomicrobiaceae bacterium
GAACGCACGGCTGGGCCTGCTGCCCGGGGAGGCTGCGGAGGCGATCGCCGCAGCCGCGGGGGAAATCGCGGCCGGGAAGCACGGGGATCATTTCCCGGTGGATATCTACCAGACCGGCTCCGGCACCTCCACGAACATGAACGTGAACGAGGTGATCGCCACGCTGTGCGCCCGCGCCGGGGTGAAAGTACACCCGAACGACCATGTGAACCTGGGGCAATCCTCCAACGATACTTTCCCGACGGCAATCCATGTCTCCGCCGCACAGGCCCTGCAGGAAACGCTGATCCCGGCGTTGGAAGGACTGGCCCGCGAGCTGGAAGCCAAGGCGGAGGATTTCCGCGGCATCCTGAAGATCGGCCGGACCCACCTGATGGATGCCACGCCGGTAAGGCTGGGGCAGGAATTCGGCGGCTGGGCGAAGCAGGCCTGGCTGGCTTCCTCCCGCGCGCACAAGGCCCTGAAAGCGCTGCACGAGCTGCCGCTGGGCGGTACCGCGGTAGGCACCGGCCTGAACGCGCACATGGAATTCGCCGCGGGGGCGGTCGCCTTGCTTTCCGAGTGGACCGGCATCGGCTTCTGCGAGGCGGCGAATCACTTCGAGGCCCAATCGGCGAAGGATGCCTGCGTGGAAGCGCACGGCCAGCTCGCGGTGATCGCGGTCTCCCTGCACAAGATCGCCTGCGACCTGCGCCTGCTGGGCTCCGGACCGCGCTGCGGGATCGGCGAGCTCCGCCTGCCTGCCACGCAGCCGGGCTCCTCCATCATGCCCGGAAAGGTGAATCCGGTGATCCCGGAGGCGGTGACGATGGTGGCGGCGCGGGTGGCGGGGAACCAGACCACGGTTTCCTGGTGCGGGGCGGGCGGTTTCCTGGAACTGAATGTCTCCATGCCCCTGCTGGCGGCATGCCTGCTGGAATCCATCTCCCTGCTCGCGAACGCGGCCGAAGTGCTGGCCGGCCGCTGTGTGGCGGGGATTTCCGCCGACGAAGCGCGTTGCGGGGAGCTGATCGAGCTTTCGCTTTCGATGGCGACCTCCCTGGTGCCGGCGATCGGCTATGACAAGGCGGCGGCCATCGCGAAGGAATCCGTCGCAAGCGGACGGACGGTGCGGGAACTCTGCCGTGAAAGACTGGACGAGCTGGGCATCTCCGCGCGGGAGCTGGACGAGGCGCTGGACCCCGCGGGAATGGCGGGAGACCGGGCCTAAGGGGCGAATTTCCGCATCAGCCGGGCCTGGATCGGCCGGAGCAGGGCGGGTGCCCAGCGGGCGATGCCCCAGAGCAATTTCGCGTTGGCGGGGAAGACGATCGTGCGTTTCCCCGAAGCCACGCCTTTCAGGTAACGGTTTGCCGCTTCCTCCGGGCTCATCATGGGAGCGGGGAGATCCTTGACCACCTCGGTCACGTTCGCCCCGACCACCCGGTCCTGGGTGAATATATTCGAGTTCACGTAGCCGGGACAGACCACGCTGACCTTCACCCCGTAGGCGGCGGCTTCGGCCGCCAGGGAATTGCTCATGCCGATCACCGCCTTTTTGGCCATGGTGTAGGCGGAGGCCGTGGCATAGCCGGTGACACCGGCCACCGAGCCGGTGCTCACGATGTGGCCGCCGCCGCGGGCGGCCATCAGCGGATAGACGTGCATGATGCCGTTGAGCACGCCCATCAGGTTGATGTCCAACAGCCACTTCCAGCGCTCGAAAGGGACCCTGTGGGCTTCGCCCAACAGGGTCACTCCGGCGTTATTGAAGAGGAAATCGATCGGCCCGGCGGCGGCGCAGTCCGCCACCCAGCGGCCGTATTCGGCGCGGTCGGTCACATCGAGCACCCGCGGGACGAGCTTGCCGGAGCCCTGCGCCGCCGCGGCCAGGGAATCCAAGCCGGCGGGAGCCAGGTCCGCGGCATGGACCGCGGCCCCGCATTCCAGCAGTTGCAAGGCGAGCGCCCTGCCGATGCCGGAACCCGCTCCGGTGAGCAGGACCGTCTTGCCCTGGAAGGCCTGGCGCGTGGCGGGAGACGGATTCATGCCGAGAGTTCGCGGAAGCGTTTGACCATGCGGGCATGGATGCCGCCGACAAGCCGGGGAAAACGCGGGGCCACCCAGGCGAGAAGCTTTGCATAGCCGGGGAAGACGATCTCTTCCTTTCCACGGGCGATCTCTTTCAGGATCACTGCCGCGGCCTCCGGGGACTCGAGCATCTTGAAGCCCATCTCGTCGATTTGCTTGAGGGTGTTGTCGAAATTCGAGCGCCGGTAGATCGCGGAGCGGTAGATGCCGGTGCGGACGTAGCCGGGGCTCACCAGATGGACGGCAACCCCTTTCCCCGGGGCCTCGTAGCGCAAGGTCCGGAAAAGCCCGAGCAGACCGGCCTTCATGGTGGCATATGGCACGGAGGTGGGATAGCCCGCGTAACCCGCCAGAGAGGAAACCATCACGATACGGCCGCGGCGGGCACGCGCCATGGACTCGTACACGGCCTGAACCCACTGGGCGTAGCTGAGGAGGTCGGTGCGATATATGAGATCCCAATCCTCCGGCAGGATATCCTTCACCTCCCCGAAGATCGAGACGGCGGCGGCAAGGTAGAGTTCGTCCAGGTTCCTCTCCCCCAGGAAACCCGCGAGGAAGGCGGCGGAGCCTTCGATATCGGAGAGATCGAGCGGCACGGCTTCCGCCTCGCCGCCCTTGCCGCGGATTTCTTCCGCGAGCGCGGCAAGTTTATCCCCGCTCCGGGCCACGAGCCAGAGGCGCTTCCCCGGCCCGGAAAGCTGGCGCGCCAGCTCCATGCCGATGCCCGAGCTGGCTCCGGTCACGAGGATTTCCTTCACCGCGGGGCCGCTCATCAGAAGCGATAGTTGCAGGAAACGCTCACGGAATGATGCCGGGACTCGTATTTCCCGTTCGCGCTCTGGCCGGCGGCGGTGGGCACCGCACCGCGCACGTCGCGGTTCGAGTAGCCGAACTGGTAGGCCAGGAACCAGCCCCAGTTCTCGCATTTGCGGCCGAAACCGGCATTGAACCAGTGGCGGTCCGCATCGGACACCGCGGGATTGAAGAACGTATCCGGCTGGGCGTTGCTGTTGTAATCGTAGCCGGCGGCGAAGGAGTAGCCGTTGTCCATGGTGTAGCTGACGCCCGCCTCGTAGATGAACATGGACTTCCAGTGGAAGGGCACGCCGGTCGCGCCGCCGGGGAGCGCCGGGGAACGGAGCCAGAGGGCATTCAGGGAATCCCAGTCGAGCCACTCGATGTTCGCCTCGATATTCCAGCCGGGCGCGGGGCGGTAGGAATAGCCGCCCGCAAGACGCATGGGAGTGACGAAATCGATATCCCCGGGAGCGGAGCCGAGGATATTCGAATAAACGGTGCCGCTCAGATCCAGGGAGGTACTGCTGGTGGCGGTGAAGCCGAAGGCATGCTGCTGATGAGGCTTCCACAGCACGGAGACCGCCCCGGCCACGGTCGTGCCGTCGCCTTCGAAACGCAGGAAATCCAGCGGTGCGATCCCGAGGCCCTGCTCCAGGGTGAGATCGGCGTAGTCCGCCGATCCCGAGATCCCGACGGACAACGTGTCGGTGAGGTCGTATGCCAAGGCGGCGGTGGCGCGGGCATAGGCGAGGCGGGCTTCCGTGACGACGGTGCGGAAGGGCGAACCCTGGCCCCATTCGTTGCCCATGCCGAAGGGGCTGGTAAGCGCGAAACCCCAGGCAAGGTCGTCGTAGATCGGCTGCCCGAAGTAAATGCTCGGTGCCGCCTGCCACTCGGACTTCGCTTTGAAGGAGCGGCCGCCCGGGGTGGTTACCTCATTGCCCAGATTGATCGCGTAGATATTGACCGCGGCTTCCGCTTCTTCCAGCTGGGTCAGGCCCGCGGGATTGTAATGCACGGCCGCGGCGCTATCCGCGGTAGCGACAAAGGCGTTTCCCTTCGCGGTCGCAAAGGCATCCTGGTTCGGAAGATAGTAGCCCGCCGCCCCGGCGAGGCCGGGTAGGGCGAGCGTGGCAAGGGCGGGCAACAAGCGGTGTTTCATCGGGCGGAACGCAGTTTTTTCAAACGGGACTTGATAATTAATTCCAATAAAGCTGCCAGCCCAAAAAACCTTCCCGCGCGAGAAGCCGGATCCGCCCGGGCGGCCCCGTTCATTCCCTGCGGCGGCTGCGCTCGGCATCCTGGCGCCGCTGGAAATCCGTGGGGCTGACCTCGTAGAAGTTCTGGAATTCCCGGCTGAAGTCCTTGGTGGAGGGGAAGCCGAGTTCCCCCGCCGCTTCCTTGATGGGCAGGCCCTCCATGAGCAACTGCCGGGCCTGGACCATGCGCTCCTTCCTGAGCCAATCCTTCGGGCTGATGCCGAGGGAATCGTTGAAAGTGCGGTGGAACTGGCGGTCGGAGAGGTGGAATACCTCGCACATCCGGCTGACCTTGAAACCCGTCTCGCGGGCGATGGGGCCGAGCGGCAGCGGTTCCTGCTCGCGCGAACGAATGGCCACCACCCGCCCGTTGCGGTAGGCAATCTGAAGTTCTGGACGTTTCATCCTGGGTGCGATTTTTCGATCAACGGGGGGCAGGGCATGCTCCCGGGAAAGGAGCGGAGGACTCTAGGATGATCGCGCGCGGTTAGAGAAGTCCCAATGCGGAGGAAATCAGCAGATCGTCATCGAAGAGCCAGCGGGCCACATCCGAGCCGGGGGAAGCCTCTTGCGCGGCCCCGCCGGGGTGGATCCTGATCGAAAGGCCCTCCCCGCGGCTGCGGGCTGCGGAAGCACCGGCATCATAGACCCCCATGAGCGCGGCCAGCGCCGGAATGGCCTGCTCCCCCTCTTTCCCGCTCACTCCCAGCAGTCCGGCCAGGAGCCGCGGAAAGGGATCGCCCGTGGCGCTGAGGATGAAATCCTCACCATCGCGGCTCACTGTCAATTCTTCTCCCGCGGGCAGGGATTTCGCGAAGGCGGAGACCCGCTCCTCCAAACCGCTCCCGGTGAAACCCGTCCTCAGGGCGGCTTCAAGCAGACCGGCGAGGTGCAACTGGCTCTCGTGAACTTTCCGCCAGGAATCGACCCCCGCATCCATCGTCCCGGAGCGGCCGCCCGCCGCGGCACCGAAGGCCCCGAGGCGGACGAAGGAGGCCACCGCCTCCGCCGTGTGCTCCGACGGCAAACCGGCGGCCACCGGGACGAGGGCGAAGGCCCCCAGCCGCGAGGAATAGATCACATTCCCCAAGGCCTGGATTTTCGCGCTCATGAGGTGGTTGAGATCCCGCTTCACGATGAAGAATTCCATCGCGCGGCGCAGCGTGACCTCGAATTCGCTCACTTCCCAAGGCTTGGTGATGTAGCGGTAGATGCCGCCCTTGTTCACCGAACCGATGGCGGCATCCAGATCCGAGTAGGCGGTGGAGAGGATTTTCACCACGTCCGGGTACTGGTCCGAGATCTTCGAGAGGAACCCCACCCCCGTTTCGTTCGGCATGCGCTGGTCGGTCACGATGATGCCGATCTCCGCCGCATGGGCGCGGAAGACGGAAAGAGCTTCCACGCCATCCGAGGCCTCGAGAATGCGGAAGATTTCGCCGTAGAGCCGGCGGAAGTACTTTCGCGTCTTCTCTTCGTCATCCACGAAGAGTACGGCGTAGCGCTGATAGTCGTAGTTAAGGTCGCTCATGGTAGGGAGTCGCTGGGGTCGGAGTCTGTCGATTCCTCCTCCTGTTCCCAGCTCGCATCGGGATCGGGAGGAGGAAAGAAAATGGTGAAGCAGGTGAACTCGCCTGCGCGGGTATCCACCTCGATGTGGGCGCGGTGGCGGCCGAGGATCTGATGGGTGATGCTCAGGCCCAGGCCCATGCCCTTGCCCACGTCCTTGGAGGTAAAGAAGGGATCGTAGATCTTGCCCAGGATTTCCTTGGGGATGCCGCTGCCATTGTCCCACACGGTGACCTCCCAGCCGCCCGCGGCGGAGCGCAGCCCCACGTCGATGCGCCCGGGATCCCCGCCCGCCTCGGCCAGGCGCTGGCCGATGGCGTCGATGGCATTCTGGAAAAGATTCACGAACACCTGCACGAGCTGGTTGCCGTTGCCCGTGATGAGAGCCTCTGCCGGTCCTTTCAGGGAAAAGGCCACCTTTTCCCCGAGCTGGTGGCTGACGAGCCGGCGCGAACGCTCGATGACGTCGGAAAGGTCGGCCTCCCCGCCGATGCGGTTGTCATCCCGAGTGAACTGGCGGAGATCGGCGACGATCTGGGCCACCCGCTCGACGCCCTCGCTGATGTCGCCGACGATTTCCTCATAGTCGCTGCGGTCGTCTTCCGGCAAGGAGCGCTTGAAGGAGCGGAGGGCATGGAGGCCGGCGCGGGCGTAGTTGAGGGGGTTGTTGATCTCGTGGATGATGCCCGCGCTCATCTGGCCCAGGCCGGAGAGTTTTTCGTTCCGCACGAGGAGCACCTCGTTGTCCTTCAATTTCTCCATCGCTCCGGCAAGCTCCCGGTTGAGGTCCGCCAGCTCCCGGCGGATGGCGGCCATCACGAGCTGGTTGCGCAGGCGCAGCACGAGTTCGGTGCCGGAGAAGGGCTTGGTGAGGAAATCGCTGGCACCCGCATCCAGGGCCTGGAGCTTCGTCTGCTCGTCGGCCCGGGCGGTGAGCATGATGACCGGCATCTCGCGGGTGGAGTGGTGCCCGCGGATGGCGCGGCAGACTTCCACGCCGTCCATTTCCGGCATCATGTGGTCGATCAAGGCCAAGGCCGGGAGATGCTGCTTGGCCAGGGCCAGAGCCTCCGCCCCGTCCCGGGCTTCGATCACCTCCACGTCTTCAAGCTGCATGACGAGGTAGCGGCGCATGTCCGGCTCATCATCCGCCACCAGTACCAGCGGCCTGCCGTCCGATCCCTGCCGTCCGATCCCGCGCGACGGGATAGCGGCATCCGCATGGTCCGCAGGGCGGGCGACGGAGAGGGCAGCCCGGCGGTGAAGCTCCTCGATGTGCTTGCCGGAGCCCGCTTCTTCCGCCGGCTCCGCCACTTCGGCCAAGGCCGCGGAGACCCGCTCGACCGGAATATCCACTTTGAAACGGGTGCCGACGCCGATGGTGCTGTCGGCATCGATGTTGCCGTTCATCGTTTCCACCAGGCTGCGCACCAGCGCGAGGCCGATGCCCGCCCCCTGGAACTTGCGGGTGGACGACGAATCCACCTGCCAGAAGCGCTCGAAGATCCGGGGCAGCACCTCGTTGGAAATCCCCACCCCGGTATCCGCCACGGAGAGGGTCAGCCTCTCGCCCTGAAGCACGGCATCGACATCGATCCGCCCGCCGGCCGGAGTAAATTTGATGGCATTGATGGTCAGGTTGAGCAGCACCTTCTCGATCTTGTCGCGATCGAGCATCAGCGCGGCATCGACGCCGGAAAGCTTCCACTCCAAGGCCACGCCGTCCTGGTCGGCGAGGTGACGCATCGAGTGCATCAGCCCGTCCAGCATGTCGCCCAGATTGGTCGGCTGGAGCTTGAGATCGGCATGGCCGGTATCGAAACGGACGAGGTCGAGCAGGTCGTCGATGAGCTTGAGCAGCCGCAGGCCGTTGTGCTCGGTCATGGCGAGCATGTCCCGCACCTCTTTCTGCGGCGTCGCCTTGAAGCGCTCCGCCAGGCGCTCGGTCAGGCCGATCATGACGGTCAGCGGGGTGCGCAGCTCGTGGCTGATATTCGCGAAGAAGCGGGTCTTCGCCTCGTCCAGCTCGCTGAGCTGGCGGTTCTGAGCTTCAAGCTGCTCCCGGGCGTTTTCGACCTCCTTGCGCAGGGCGAACTCCCTGAAACGCAGGCGTTCGTAGAAATAGCTGCCCGCCAGCACGAAGACGCTGGTGACGAACAGGAAATAGGCATTGTTGAAGAACAGGCGGTGCTCTGCATCCCCCTCCGAAAAAGCCACCGCGGCGAAGTACGTCGCGATGCACATGAGAATCATCGCGACGGAGTTCCAGAAGGACCAGCGCAGCAGCAGCGCCATGCCCAGGAAGACGAGATTGAGACCGGCGTAGTAAACGGAATTCCCGCCGCCGGTCTTCATGATCATCCAGCAGATGCCCAGGGTGGGCAGGAGCGGCACGCCCTGGGCGATCCAATTCCGCGAGCCCTCCCGGTTCAGGCGGCCCAGCGCCCAGTATATGGCGCAGAGCAAGAGGGTCACCACCGCCCGGATGAAAAGGAAATGCCAGGCCTTTTCCGGGAAGACCATCCAGTCCAGCGTCGTCCCCGCCAGCATGAAAAGCGCCGCGAGCGCGGCAGCGCGGCGGGCATTGTCCACCGACACCCCGTGCTCGTAGCGCTCGAAAGCGTGCTTCAGCTCGGCCTCCTCGGCCGCGCTGAAAGGGACTGACGTGGCTTCAGCCATTGGCCATTTCGATTTCCAGGAACAAATTGACGCCCGTCGTATCGGCTTTCACGTCCACCCGCTTGACCGGGACACCGGCGGGAACGAGATCCAGCATCTCTTCCTTGCCGCGGTAGATGAGGTTCCATTCCATCAGATACTCCATCCAGGCCTTGCGCGGGTTGCTGTTCGCCACGTTGGTCACCACCACCAGGCCGCCCGGCTTCGCGATTGAGCAGAAGAACTCCACCAGCCGCTTGCCGACGCGCTGGGAAAGATAGTCGAAGAGGCCCGCGCAATAGACCACGTCGTAGCTGCCGAGTTCCGGGTCCCCGCCCGGTTGGACCGCCGCCTTGAGGATCTGGTGGACGGAACGCGGGATGAACCTCATCTGCGTATTGCGCGCCATGCCCATGCGCGCCTTGTCCAGGCGCTCGCGGGTATATTCCAGGGTCTCGGGGTTGAAATCGAGGAGATCGAATTCCATCAGGTCGCTGGAATCGTGTTCCTTCAGGAAACGCAGCACTTCCTCGGCCGGGCCGCAGCCCAGGTTGAAGGCCTTGGCCCGCCCGCGGCCGAAGCGGCGGCTCGACTCGCGGTCCAGCATGTCCACGAGGTAGTCGATGCGGTTGCGGTGGGCCACCACGGGCTCGGTGTTGAGCATTGCATAGTTGAGGAGCTTCGCGAAGGAGGATGCACCTTCGTACGGATCCCTCAACATCATGTTTACCATTTCGTAGTCCCCTGCATATCCCAGGGGCTTCGTGTAAGTCCGGTAGAGGAAAGGCGAGCAGAGAACGATGGGGTGCAGTTCGCGGCGGATATAGGATTTGTGCGAAGGCATTTCTTCCTCGCTCACTTGTCCCGCGACCTCCTCGAAACTTTCCATCGCGGGGATCACTTCCTCGATGACCTTCTTCTGGATATTGGAGAAAATTTCCCGCTCCAGGTCGTCGCGCCGGCGGGTGGCGGTGGAGCGGATGCCCACGTCGATGCCGCCCATCCAGTGCTGCACTCCGGTGAGGGTGCTCGACATGTCGGCGACGGAGATCTTGAAGGCATCCTGGACCTTGTTCGCCGCCTTCCAGTCCGCCATGAAGCCGGCGAACTGGCTGCCGAGATCCGCTTCCCCGGTCACTCCGGAGAGGAAATCGACCTCCTGCCAGCCGTCTTCCAGGCTGGCTTCGCAGACCAGCACCAGGCCGGTGTTCAGGAGATTGCTCACCACGGCCTTGCCGCGGTAAATCAGGCGCTTGTTCGCGAGGATGCGGAAATCGGACAGGACTTCCGATAGCTGGAGGATGCTGTAGGGGTTATAAACTTCGAAAACCACCGAGTAGCGGGTCAGGCGCAGCAGATTGGCCTGCACCTCCATTCCCTGGCTATTCCTGCACTTGATAACGCTTTGCGACTGGTCGGGGAGAATCTCCATCAGCAATTGTTTTTCTTGGAGCGCACGACACTCGAAATCGGACATACGGGCAAGCCCTACTAGCAAGCATGCAAATCTTGCAGGGTCATAGCCGAACCCCGAAGAAATCAAGCATTACCTGCCGGTAAACATCCCTTTTAAATTCCGGGAGCCACTCCAGATCGAACTCCTCCGGCATGATCCAGCGGTAGGAGGCGAACTCCCTGGGGCGCTGGTTTACATCGATTTCCGGCGCTTCGGGCTTCAGCAGGCAATGGTAATAGGTCTGTTCCTGCCCGTGGCAGCCGTGCTTGCGCATCTTTTTCATGCGCACCTCCTCCGGGTAGAGATAGCGGTAGCCGGTGCGGGAGCCCAGCAGCTCATAGTGCTGCGGCAGGAGCCCGACTTCCTCCCGGACTTCCCGGTAGAGGGCCTGCTCCAGGCTTTCGCCGTCGTCCACGCCGCCCTGGGGGAATTGCCAGGCACCGGGAATGGTCCAGCGCTCGCACACGAGCAACTGCCCCTGCGGTTTTACCATGACAGCGGCGACATTGGGCCGGAAACGAACCACGGGGAAATCTTATGCGAAAAGGGCCGGGCCGCTCAATACTTAACTTCCCCGAAATATCGCGGGCGGACTGGCCAAATCCGGGAGCCCGGTTCACACTCGGCCCAAGATGAAAAAGACCGCCCTCCTTCTTCTGCTGCCGCTGATGCTGGCGGTGACCCCCTGCCCCGTTTTTGCCCAAGGAAACGACAACCAGAACCAAAACCAGACGGAAGGAGACGACGAGGAGGAGGAAGAGGACGAGGAAGCCTCCGCGGAGGACGAGGAAGGCCCCCGGCGCTTCTGGCAGGCCATCCTCCCCGGCGGAAATTACATGGTCGCCTTGGACCGCGTCTCATCCGTCAGCATGCACCGGTACGTGCTCAATACCCAGTTGCTGGTCCACGAAGTGGTCGTCGACACGGACGGACGGGCCCTCGCCCGCTTTTACCATGTGACCCATGCGGCGGAAAACGCCGGCTCCGGTTCCGCCCGCACCGTGGTGGAACGGGGCCGCCAGGTGCTCGACCGCGCGGGCCAGCGGGTGGAAACCGACGTCCACAACCTCCCCCAGAAGGATTACCCCGCCACCAGCCATGCCGGAATGATCGAATACCGGATTCTCAACCTCGCGGACCTGAAGGCGCTTCACAAAAGCCTGCAATCCGCATGGGAAAGCGGGCGCGGGCGGACTTTGACCATCCGCTGAGGCCGGGAACCTACTCCCGCTCCTCTTCCCTGCGCTCGGGTTCCCGGCCGCGGAGGACGTCGAAGATCCCGCCCACTTCGCGCACGACATCCTCCGCCTCTCGAAGGGTCTCGCGGCCTTCCTGGATCAGATCGGTGCTTTTTTTCAGGTGGGCCTGGAGATCCTCCCCGACGACCTCCTTGGTGAATTTCAGCACGCGCTGGCCGGACTCCGGCAACACCTCGAACATCCGCAGGCCGGCCGCCTCCACGAGCCGGGCGGTCAGGTCTTCCTCGGGATCGTCCATGGTCCCGGTGATCCGCAGGTCCGTCCAGAGCAGGCCCTTTTCCCCCGGAAGGAAGACGGAAGTTTCCGCGCCGGGGATATGGGAAAGGATGCCGGGCACCAGCCCGAGGCGGAAACGGCCGTCCAGCCGCCGGTCCCGGTCCATCCTCAAACCGCCGCGCAGGACCACCAGGCCCTCGCTCTCTATGGACAGATCCCGCAGGACCAGGTTCCCCTTTTCCCACTCGAAATCCGTCTCCGCCTTCCGCAGGGCGATCCGGCGGAATCGGGTGGTGTCCGCATATGCGGAAAGGACATCGAGGATCGGCAAGGCGGTGAGGACGCCGTCGGCGAGATCGAGATGGCCCGACACGACCGGCCCCGCGGTGCCATCCTCCGCGGAAAAATCGGCGGCCAGCTTTCCCGAAAGGCGCTGGCTCCAGCTTTCCGGCAGGATCTCGGAGCAGGCGACATCGCGCAGCTTGCCATCGAAGGCATACCCCTCGCCCTTGACCGACATCTCTCCCGCCAGATCAAGGCCGCCGCTTTCATAGACGCGGAAATCGGCGTCGGTGAGGAAAACCGTATCTCCCTGGTAGCGCAGGCGGGCCCGGCCCAGTTCCATGGGAGGAGCCCATTTCCAAGGCATGCGGACCGTCCCGCCGGAGCCTTCGGCCTTGTAGCTTCCCTTCGCGCCGTCGGGAGTGAGACGCCAGGAAGTGCCCGAAATGCCGACCGGACCGCTGCGGGTCAGCACGGCGAGGGATGAGCGGCCGATCTCCAGCTGGCGCAGCTCGACTTCGCGGGGAATCAGGGAGTCATACCATTTCCTGCCCTTCGGACCGGCCGCGGCGGGAGCAGGCGGGGGCGAATCCTCCGGAGCATCGGCGGCAGTGGTGTCGATCTCCACTTCGATCCGGCGTGCGCGGACATCCTCGATTCTCCAGGTGTTCTTCCACCAGCCGGCCAGGCCTACCTCCACTTGCAAGCCTTCCGCATCGATCGATTTCACCACGCCATCCCCGGCGGCGGTGAAGGAAGCCGTGTCCATCCGTGTGCCGCTCCAGCTAAAGGGGCTGAATTCGCTGCGCACACGGAGCGCCTTGTCCGCGGAGGCCGCGAGCATCCGCCGGAAGCTCTCCCCGTGCAGCCAGCCCCGCAGCCAGACATAGCCCCCGCCCATGACGAGCACCCCGATGGCAAGGGCTGCCACCAGGCCGCGCACCCACCAGCGCTGGCGTGCGTCCGCCCCGCCCTTGGCGGCCCTTCTCCTCTGTCTCCGGCTCATGGATGGAAGCTGGCGTCTTTCCGGTGACACGGCAAGCCGCTTGCACCGCCCCGCGCCCCCGCTACACTGGCTCCCATGCACGAGGAAATCGCCCTGTCCCGCGAAGTGGAAGCCATCCAGATCCCCAGCGGGGATAGCATCACGCTGCCGGCCGGGACCCCCGTGTTTATCACCCAGCGCCTGGGCGGCACCTATACCGTGGCGACCTCCGCGGGACTGGCACGGATTTCCTCGAAGGATGCGGACGCCTTGGGCGTGGATCAGGAGAAGGAGAAGGAAAAACACGCCGAGGCACTGCGCCTGAAGGACGCCCCGCTGGAAGAACAGGTCTGGGCCCAGCTCAAGAGCGTCTATGACCCGGAGATCCCCGTGGACATCGTGAATCTCGGGCTCGTTTACGACTGCAACATCGAGGAAGAAGACGGGAAGAAGACCGTCTCGATCAAAATGACGCTGACCGCGCCCGGCTGCGGCATGGGCCCGGTGATCGCCGCCGACGCGCAGGCCAAGATCATGACCATCGAGGGGATCGACGACGCCAAGGTGGAACTTGTCTGGGATCCCGCCTGGAACCAGGACATGATCTCCGAGGAGGGGAAAATGAAGCTGGGGATGATCTGAGCTCCGCGGTGCTCACAGGAACCGCGTGAGCCCCTTCACCGTGCCTTCGTCCAGCCTCCGCGCCAGTGCCACGGTCAGGGAGACCAGGTGCAGGTAGTCGTTCACGTCGATGATCGAATTGTGAGAGTGGATATACCGGGCGGGCACGCCGAGCACCACGCAGGGGATGCCATCCTGGGCGAGGTGGAATGAACCCGCGTCCGTGCCGCCGCTGCGGCGGACGGTCACCTGGTGCGGGATGCCTTCTTCCTTCGCCGTCCGGATCGCCAGTTCGGCGAGGCGTGGATTCATGATCGCGCTGGGGTCGAAGAGACGGATTTGCACGCCGCCGCCGAGGCGCCCCTGGCTATCCGCGCGGGAGAAGCCCGGGGTATCGTCCGCCGGCGGGCCCTCCAGGACGATGGTCACATCCGGCCGGGAGTGGACGGCCGCGGTCCGGGCGCCGCGCAGGCCGACTTC
>CBFGVD010000027.1:0-13527 GCA_965651965.1 uncultured Verrucomicrobiaceae bacterium
CGGGCGGCTTCCGCCACCGGCTGGCACTCGCGGCGCAGGTCCTTCGGCAGGGAGCGGATCAGCCATTCCGCCCGCCAGGCCAGATCCCCCGGCACGCCCCAGCCGGGCAGCCAGTCCGGCATGCGCGGCAGTTGATCGATATGGACACCGATGGTCACGCCATCGTCGCGCTCGCCCGGTGCCGTGCGGTAATATAGCGCATAGTCCTCCCCGCCGTGGTGCAGCCAGTCCGGGTAGCCCTCCAGATCGAGGGCTTCCAGATCCTCCAGCACCACGTCCGGCAGGCCGGGCACGATCTTCTCCCCGTTCTTCGACTGCCAGTCGTGAAAGGCCTTGGCGGTATGCAGCTCCGCGGGCAGGCGGCTCTCGAAGAAATCGAGCACCGCTTCCTCGCTCCACAGGCCGCCGGGGCGGCGCAGCTTGTGCTCGATGCCTTCGATCTCCTCCTTCAGCCCGGCGAGGCGCTCGATGGCGCGGGATTTCCCTTTCACCCGGTTTTGCAGCAAGCCCTCGCGCACGAAAATCCGCCGTGCTCCGGCGGGGTCGATGCGGCCGAAGTGAATCCTCCGCCCGGCAACCACCGGCAGGCCGCCGCAGGTGACGGTCTCCTTCGCATAGACCGCGCCGTGCTGCTCGTCCCAATGGCCCTCCCCGTAGCGGCTGGTGCAGAGATGGGGCGCGACTTTCTCCACCCACGCCGGATCGATGCGGGCGAGCCGGCGCGCCCAGAGCCGGGTGGTATCCACCAGTTCCATCGCCATCACCCAGTCCCACTTTTTCCCTCCGAAAAGGCCGGAGCCGGGAAAGACCGCGAAATGCCCGCCGGAAGCGCTGGACGTCCAGCCAGAGGCGGAGCATCGCGCGGAAATCGGATTCGTTGTCCTTCCAGCGGGCGTGTGCGGCATCGGCCTCCTTGGTTTTTTCGGAGGGGCGCTCGCGCGGGTCGTTCGATTCCAGGCCGGAGACGATCGGCAGGATCTCCGCCAGGCAGCGCTCGTCGTGCGCTTCCAGCAGCATCCTCGCCAGCCGCGGGTCCACCGGCATGCGGGCCATGGTGCGGCCGGCCGGGGTGAGCTGCTTCTGTTTGTCCAGCGCGCCCACTTCCCGCAGGGTGCGGTAGCCCTCCGAGATGGCCTTCGGTGCCGGCGGGTCCAGGAAGGGAAAGTCCTCGATGTCCGGCAGCCCGAGCGATTTCATCCGCAGGATCACTCCTGCCAGCGAACTGCGGCGGATCTCCGGATCGGTGAATTCCGGCCGTTCCCCGAGGTCTTCTTCCGCATACAGGCGGACACACACGCCCTCCCGCACGCGGCCGCACCGGCCCTTCCGCTGGCGCGCGCTGGCCTGCGAGACCGGCTCGATCTGCAGGCGCTGGACGCCCCGGCCCGGGCTCCAGCGGCTCACCCGCGCGAGGCCGCTATCCACCACGCTGACGATGCCGGGAATGGTCAGCGAAGTCTCCGCGACATTCGTGGCGAGGATGATGCGCCGCCGCGGGCCGGGATGGAAAACCCGCTGCTGGTCCGCGAGACCGAGGCGGGCGAAAAGCGGCAAGATCTCCGTATTCCGGTACTTCCGGCCGTCCAGCGCGTCGGCACAGTCGCGGATCTCCCTTTCGCCGGGCAGGAAGACGAGCACGTCCCCGGAGGGATCGACATCCGTGAGCCAATCCACCGCCCGCGGCACATGGCGGCTCAGCTCCTCCTCCTCGTCCGGCGGCAGGAAAAACTCCTCCACCGGGAAGGTACGCCCCTCCGCCTGGATCACCGGGGCATCCCCGAAGAAGGCGGAGAACGCTCCGGCATCCAGCGTGGCGGAGGAAATCACCAGCTTCAGGTCCCTGCGCCGCTCCAGCAGCCGCTTCAGGTAGCCGAGGAGGAAATCGATGTTCAGCGAGCGTTCGTGCGCTTCGTCCAGGATCAGCGCGTCGTACTGTTTCAGGTCGGGATCGCCCTGGGTTTCGGCAAGCAGGATCCCGTCCGTCATGAACTTGATCCGCGTGTCCTTCGAGGTCTTGTCCTCGAAGCGCACCTGGTAGCCCACGAAGGCACCGAGCTGGCATTTCAGCTCCTCCGCCACGCGCCGGGCCACGCTGGCCGCCGCGATCCGGCGGGGCTGGGTGCAACCGATCTTGCGGGTGCTGCCGGCCAGGGCTTCCGCCGCCATCTTCGGAAGCTGGGTGGTCTTGCCCGAGCCGGTCTCGCTGACGACCACCACCACGGGATTCCCGCGGATCGCCGCCACGATTTCACGGCGCATGCCCGTCACGGGCAAAGCTTCCGGATAATTCAGCGGCGGCAGGGTTTCCGTCATCGCGCGCGGGGGAATAGCCCGGCGGGACGGCGTGCTCAAGCATCCTTCCTCAGGCCCGCGAGGACGCCGGGGCCGGATCAGCACGGGCGGCGAATAAAAATCCGCCCGCAGCGTCTCATCTTCATGTTCCTCCTCCGGAATTTCCCGTGCTTCTTCCTGCTGCTCGCTTGCGCTCCCCTCCGCGCCGTGAGCCTGCCCGACATCCCGCCCACGGACCGCGTGCTGACCCGGGAAGAAGTGAAGAATTTCTGGCTCAATGCCCTCCGCGCACAGCCCCTGCCGCCGAAACCGACCCGCTTGCACATGGACAAGCTGCGGGCATGGGAAGCCCGTCTGGAAAGCCGGAAGAACCTGATGGCGGAGATCCGCGGCGGGCTGCACGACACGAACGCCCGCCTGGCGAGCCTGAGCCACAACGTGGAAGCATGGAAGCTCCTGGGCAACCCGGCCAAGTCGCGGGAGGCCGAACTGGAACTCATGGCGCTGAAGGAACATCTGGCCAAACTGGAGACCCTGGAAGCGCAGCGCCGCGCCGCCGAGCAGGTGGTCGCCATGAGCAACCGGATCTCGGAACTACAGGCGGAAATCGACAGCCTGCGCTCGCGGATTCAACAGACTCCCGCCTGCCCCTGAGCTTCATCCCACCCCAAGCGGTCTCGCCTCTTTTCCTGTCCGGCGGTGAAAAAACGGACATTTTTCTTCAAGTTGCTAGACAGTCCCGCCGCGTTTGATACAACAGGGTATGCATATTGTATTTTCTTTCGATCTTACAGGTGCTGACTCTGAAAAAAACCGGGGGCTTTTCGAACTTTACCTGCGGGCCCTCGGCTTCTCCCGGTCGAACACGGTTTCGACCCTGTGGAAAATGGCGGAGAGCCCGCTTACGCTGGGCCAAATCCGGGATCTGCTGGTCGATCAGGCGCGCACCGCCGGAGTGCGGCTGGACGGCATTTCTCTGAGCCGGGGAGCGGAGATGCTTGAGGAAAAGCATCCGTCCACCACGGCTCTGGACCGGCTGCTCGCCATGGGCATCGCGCCCGCGGGCGGTTTGACCCGCCCGGCCTGCCCCTCCTGGTCCAGCCTGCTCTCGGTCCCGCCGCCGCCGACAAAGGCACTGGACCTTGGTATCCAACGAGTCGCGGGCTAGCAAGCGGCGCCGGGTCGCGGCCTCTTCTTTCCTGCTTTTTCCCTTCCGGGGCAGCGGGGGATGGCATGGAATCGGCGCATGCCGGAGCGCGTGTTTTTGGGGTGGGACCGGCCTTTCCCGGGCCTCTTGGCCGATTGGCTTCTGGCGCGGCGGGACGAACTGCCCTCCATGCTGCTGGTGCTGCCCACCGCACAGGCGGGGCGGCGGCTGCGGGAGATGCTGGCAGAGCAGGCCGGTGCCGTCCTCACCCCGCGGATCGTGACGCCGGGATTTTTCCTCCGCACGGAGAGCGCGGCGCCGGAAGCGGTGGAGCATCTCGCCTGGGTGGAGACGCTGGAGGAGATCCGGGACTGGGAGCCCTATGCCGCGGCCTTCCCGATCCCGCCCGGCGAAGGCGAGCCCGCCGGCTGGGCGCTCGGCCTTGCGCGCTCGCTCGCCGGGCTGCGCGCCGGCTTGCAGGAAAACGCCCTGATGCTGGGCGATGCAGCCCGCATCCTTTCCCGGACGGTGGAAGCGGAACGCTGGCAGGCCTTGGCGGCCCTGGAAAAACGGGTGGAGCGCACCCTGGGCCAGTGGGGCTACACCAGCCGCAGCGCCCTGCTGGCGCGGAAGCAGCCGGACCCGCCCGCCGGGCCGGGCTTGATCGTGCTGGCAGGTGTGGCGGACCTCCCGCCCGCGGCCGCCGCTCTGATCCCGGCTTCTCCCTTGAAGGTGGTCGTGCTGACCGGTGCCCCGGAGGAGGAGAAGGAGAACTTCGACGAATTGGGCCGCCCGCTGGAGCTCTGGAGCGAACGCCCGATCCCATGGCCGGATACCGGGGGCGTGATCCTGACCGCAAACCCGCGGCAGCAGGCGGCGGAAGCGCTCCGGCAGGTGGCTGCCGCGGGCACCCTGCCGGCGGACCTGGCGCTCGGCTCCGCGGACGAAGAAACGGCGGGCGAACTGGTGCGCACCTTCGGGCGGGCCGGCTGGGCACTGCACGATCCCTCCCGCATGCCTCCCGCTCCCCTCTCCACATGGCTCGCTGCGTGGCGGAACTATCTGGCGGAGCCGGATGCGCCCGCGGCGATCGACCTGCTGGGCTGCGCCCGGAGCGGAGCCCTGGTGCCCGGCGAGCGGGCGAAGCGCGTGGAAGCGCTCTCCTTCGCGCGGGATAAATTCCTGGCGCGCGATGCCGCGGATCTGGCGCGTGCGCGGGCCCTGAGCCAACGCGGGAGCGAGCAAGCCCGGCTCGCCCTGGCCGCGGGGACGCTCGAGCGGCTGGAGCGGACGCGGGCCGCCTTCCTCCGGGACGGCTTCCACCGCGGGATGGAACGAATGATGCGTCTCATCGACCCCGGCGGGAAAGAGAGCGGGGAGATCCTGGAGTGGCTGGATGCGACCGCCCCGCTCCGCGAGCGGGTGAAACGCGACGCCGGATTCTGGATCGACCTGTTGCGCGCCACGCTGGGGGAACCGGTGGCCGTCCCGCCGGAGGACCGCGTGCTGGACGTACAGGGTTGGCTGGAGCTTTTCCACGAGCCGGGCCGCCACCTGGTGGTCTGCGGGATGAACGAGGGCAAGGTGCCCGGAAGGGCTTCCAGCGATGCCTGGCTGCCGGAGAATACCCGCAGGATCCTGGGACTCCCCCACGATACGGGCCGCGCGGCGCGGGATGCCTACCTCCTCTCCGCCATGCTGGCGGCGCGGCGGGGCACCGGCCGGGTGGACCTGCTGCTGGCAAAGGCGGGAGCAGGCGGCGATTCCCTGCTCCCCTCGCGCCTCCTGCTCGCTTGCGGGGAAGAAGAATTGCCGCAGCGCGTGACCTTGCTCTTCCGGGGGATCGAACCGCCGGAATCCTCGATGGCCCGGACCGCGGAGGAGGCCTGGAACTGGCGGCCCGCACCGCCGGAAAAGGACGTGCGGCTCAGCGTCACCGCCTTCGCGGATTATCTCGCCTGTCCCTTCCGCTTCTACTTGAAGCACGTGATGGAGATGAAGGCTCCCGAACCGGAGCGGGTGGAGTGGAATGCGCGGGATTTCGGCAACATCGCCCACATGGTGCTGGAACGTTGGGCGCTGGATGAAACGGCGCGGGATTACTCCAAGACGGAGGCGCTGGAAGCCTGGGTCCACGAGGAGCTGGACCGGGTGGTGGCGGAGCGTTTCGGCAAACGCATTCCTCTGGCCGTGAAAATCCAGCGGGAGGCGCTGCGTCAGCGCTTGTCGTGGTTCGCGCGGGTCCAGGCTTGCGAACGGGCCTCCGGATGGCGGATCGAGGAGGTGGAAAAGCGCTTCGAGGTGGACATCGGCGGGCTGACGGTGGTTGGCCGGGTGGACCGGATCGAGCGCCACGAGGACGGTCGGCGGCGGGTGCTGGACTACAAGACGGGGAACGTGGGCACCGGCGTGGAAGGCTCCCACCGCAGCGCCGTGGTGGCGAGCACCCGTCTCCCCGCCCATCTGGACGGCGTGCCCGATATCCTCTGCACCGCCGCGGACGGGAAAACCAAGCGCTGGAAGAATCTCCAGGTGCCGCTCTACTCCGCCGCCCTGGCGGACGTGGCGGAGCTGGGTTACTTCGCACTGGGGGCGACGGAAGCGGATGTGAAACTTTCGCTCTGGGAGGATTTCTCCCGGGCGGACCGGGATTCCGCGCTGGCCTGCGCCCGCTGGGTCGCCGGGCAGGTGCTCGGGCGGCATTTCTGGCCGCCGGCGGAGAAGGCGGATTTCGACGACTACGCGCCCCTGGCCCTGGGCCGCACGCTGGCCGAATGCGTGCAGTGGGAAGGAGGAGCGGCATGAGCGCGGACATCCTTTCCAAGCACCTGATGATCCTGGCTTCCGCGGGATCGGGGAAAACCTTCCAACTGGGCAACCGCGTGATCGGTCTGGCCGGCGCGCGGGGAGTCGATCCCGCGCGCATCGTCGCCCTGACCTTCACGCGGAAAGCGGCGGGCGAATTCGCGGATTCGGTGCTGTCCAAGCTGGCAGCCTGCGCTGGGGACGCTGCGGAGGCGCGCAAGCTGCACCGCCAGACCGGCGCGGAATTCGACGTTCCGGCAGTACTCGCCCGGGTCGTGCGGGCCCTGCCGTCCTTCCAGCTCGGCACGATGGATTCCTTCTTCTCGCGCATCGTGCGGGGCTTCCAGTACGAGCTGGGGCTCACGGGCGGCACCTTCGAGCTCATCGAGGGTGCCCGGCTGGAGGCCGCGACGGGAGCGATCTTGAACGAGATCCTCTCCGACGCCCTGGACCACGAGGGGGCGGAGGATTTCCTCCACGCCTTCCGCCGGGCCACCCTGGGGAAACAGGGCCAGGGCGTGGCGGGGGATGTGGAGCGCTTCCTGGGTGCCTGGCACTGGCTTTGGAAATCCGGCATCCCGCTCTCCGGCTGGGGCGGCGGCGGTATTTTTGGCGAGCTGCCGGAGATCGGCCGCTGGGAGGAAGAGAAGCGCACGTACACGGACAAGCTGCGCGGCGGAGAAACCCGCCCGCCGGTGCTGAAGCTGCTGGACGAATTCGAGCTGCACACGGTCGGCAGCGGGCGGATCGCGAGATCCGGCGCGCTCTTCGAACGCCTGCTGGCGGCAGTCCCGGAAAGCGGGGAGATCGAACTGCCTTACCAGCGCTCGGCGATCCGCTTCGCGGGTCCGGCGGCGGACACCTGGCGGGCGATGGTGAAACTGCTGGCAGGCTGCGAGCTGGCCGCGGCGGTGGCCCGCACGCGCGCGGTGGCGGATCTGGTGGCGGCGCTGGATGCCGAGTGCGAGCGCAGGCTGCGGCGGCGGGGCCTGCTGGGCTTCGACGACGTGAAACTGCTGATGGGGCGCTGGGCGGGCGACGAGGAGGCACGGCTGCGGCGGGAGGCGGTGGATTTCCGCCTGGATGCCCGCCACGACCACTGGCTTCTGGATGAATTCCAGGACACCAGCCGCGCGGAGTGGCTGGGCCTGCTGCCGCTGCTGGACGAAGCCGCGGGCCGGGAGGACGGAACGATCTTCGTCGTCGGCGACCGCAAGCAGGCGATCTACGGCTGGCGCGGCGGGGATGTCTCGCTCTTCGGCGAAGTGGAGCGCCGCTACGGCGCGAACGGGAATCTGGAGATCCGCACGATGCCGGAATCCTGGCGCTCCTGCCCCGCGGTGCTGGCGCTGGTGAACCGGGTCTGCGGGGATGGCGACACGATCCGGGATCTCTTCGGCGCGGAGATGGCAGCGCGCTGGCAATGGGAAGATCACAGCCCGGCACGGCCGGACACCAGCGGCGAGGCCCGGGTGGAAATCGTGGCGAAGGACAAGCGCGAGGAACTGCTGATCTCCCTGCTGCGGGAGAAGGGCGTGGGGGAGCGGAACCTGACTTGCGGCGTGCTGGTGCGCACCAACGAACAGGTGCGGAGCACCGCGGCCCTGCTGCGGGAGCACGGTTTCGACGTGATCGAGGAAGGACGGAGAATGCCGGCGGAGGACAATGCGCCGGGGGTAACGCTCTTCCACCTGATCCGCTGGCTCGCCGATCCCGCGGACGGCTATGCGCGGCAACTGATCTCCATGTCCCCCCTGGCGGCCGTGATCCGCGGCAGGTTCGGCCCGGAGTGGACGGATGCCTGGGAGGGACTGCTGGAATTCGCCCAGGAGCGGGGATACGCCGCGATGGCGGAAAGCCTGATCGAGCCGCTTTGGGGTGCCATGTCCGGCTTCTCCCGCAGCCGGGCGGCGGATGTCATCGGCGCCCTGGCGGAATTCGATGCCACCCGGGCGGCAACGCCGCGCGAGGCCGCGCGCTGGCTGGAGGGACTGGAAGTGCCCCAGGCACCGGGCACCGCCGCCGTGCAGGTGATGACGATCCACAAATCGAAGGGGCTCGGCTTCGACATGGTGGTGCTGCCTTCCACCGACGACTCTCAGGTCCCCGATCTCGGCGCTTTCCGCGTGGCACGGGGGGAAGGCCCTTGGGTACTGGAGACGCCCGCGCGCTGGGTGCGCGCCCTGGTGCCCGCACTGGCCGCGGCGGAACAGGCCTGGGCGGACGACCAGCGCTACGAGGCGATGTGCGTGCTCTACGTGGCGCTCACGCGGGCGAAGCGCGGGCTTTACGTCCTGTTGCCGGAGACGCCTGCAAGCCGCAAGGACGCGCAGGACTGGGCTTCCCCCGCGAACTGGATCGCCCGATCCGCCGGGAGCGGCGATCCGCCGGTGATTTTCCAGTGCGGCGACCCGGAATGGTGGCGGGACGTGCCCGGGCGGCAGCCAGCCGCCCGGCCGGAAGCACCCGCTCTGCCAAGCGCTCCGCTCCCCCGCCCGCGGATCTCGCCTTCCACGGGCGATGCGGGATCCGCCCAAGCCGCGCTGGATGCGGGAAGCAGGATTCACCTGGCCTTTGAAGCCGTAGGATGGATCGATGACGGATGGCCCGAACTACCGCCCGGCCCCGAGGGAAGAATCGTGCGGGAACTGCTGGAGATCCCGGAAATCCGCCGGGGATTCGAGCGCGGGGGGCGGCGAGCGGACCTCCTGCGAGAACAAGCGGTGGAAGCCATCATCGGCGGGAAATGGGTCAGCGGCGTCATCGACCGCCTGCATGTTTTCCGGGATCCGCTGGGCTTTACGGAACGGATCGAGGTCATCGATTTCAAGACCGACGACCTTTCCTCGCCCGCGGAGCTGGTCGCACGGCACGGGGAGCAACTGGCCCTGTACCGGGAGGCGGTCGGGCAGGCCTTCGGGGGGGTGCCGGTGGCCTGCCGGATGCTCGCCACGAAGCTGCGCCGGTGGGTGGATTGCTAGCAAAACGCCCGCCGCGGGAGTCCGCAGGCGGGCGCATGCTCCAAAGGAGGGGAAAAACCTCACTCTTTGATATCGATCGCCCCGTACTCGCCGTCCTTCCGGCGGTAAAGGATGGTCAGGCAGCCGCGCCGCGCGCTCTTGTAGAGCACGAAGGGCCGGTCGTTCAGCTCAAGCTCCATCACCGCGTCTTCCTTGTACATCGTGCGCAGGCGGTAGTTCTCCGGATGGACGATGAAGGGCTCGGGATCGTGCTCGGATTCCTCCGGGTGATCGAGGATTTCCTCCGTGAAGTAGCGCTCCTCCAGGTGCCGGATCGAGTCGTTCCGGTGGGGGCGTTTTTTCTTCATCAGCCGCGTCTTGTGCTTCCTCATGCGGCGCGCGATCTTGTCGATCGTCTCGTCGATGGCGGCATACATATCCTGCCCTTCCGTGTGGGCCTCGATCGTGATGTGATTGGCGCAGAAGAGGATGATTTCGGCGATATGCCGGTTCTTCTGCACGTCGAGAATGGCCTTTGCCTCGATGATGCGCGGGTAGTCGAGATGGAGTCCCTCGATCTTCTTTTGGGCGTATTCGCGCAGCGAGTCGGTCACGGATTCGTGTCTCACGGTCACCGTGATGGGCAGGTTCACGTTTGCGGTTTGCATGTCTATTCTCCTGTTTGTTTAGGGGTGAATGGACGGCGGTTTTATCCGCCCTATCCACCTTGCAGGATGGACCGGAATCCGGCGAAAGGCCACCTCGTTCTTGAGAAAATCGCGGCATACCTTCTCAAAAAAGGGGCATGGGAACCGCGGGGTAATCCCATTGTATTGACGGAGGCGCTTGCTCCTCAAGAAGCGCCGAATAAAGAAGCCAGATCGCCGGGATTTCCCAGCACCCCGCCCGCCCCCGCCGCTTCAAGCAGCTCGCGGTCGTGATAGCCCCAGGCCACCGCCACGGGCTGCATTCCCGCGGCGCGGGCGGTCTCCAGATCCACGGTGGAATCGCCGATGAAATGGCACTCCGCGGGGGAGACCGCCCAGGCGGAGGAGATCTTCCAGGCGGCCGCGGGGTGGGGCTTGCGCGGAGTCTCCGGACGATGGCCCAGCACGGGCTCGAAAGGGACCGCGGGAAAGAGCCTCGCCACGATCTCCACGGTGAAGGGGTGCGGCTTGTTGGAGAGAACGGCGAGCCTGCGGCCCGCCGCCGCCAATTTCTCCAGCAGACCGGGAATCCCCGCGTAGGGAGCCGTGCCTTCCGGCCAGGTGAGGGCGTAGTCCTCCTTGAAAGCGGCCTCCAGGGCCAGGATCTCCGCATGCGCGGAGCCCCGGGGCAGGGCCAGGCGGGCAAGCTCGAAAGAGCCGTTCCCGATGAAGCGGCGCACCTCCTCCGCCGCATGCCCGGCATACCCGCGGCGCGCGAGGCCGCGGTTCAAGGAAGCGGCGATGCCGGGCAAGGAGTCCACCAGGGTTCCATCCAGGTCGAAGATCAGGTTGCCATGCATGCTCCGGGCGATGAGAGGGGCGCGCCGCCCGCTTGGCAAGCGGATGAAAAAGGGCACGTCCGGTCCCAGACGTGACCTCGGAAGATCAAGCGGATGGATCGCCGCGGGTCACTCCACGATGCCCAGCGGCTTGGTGGTTTTCCAGCCGCCGCGGGTGAAGTCCGGGAAGTCCTGCGGCATGCCGTCTTCCTTCACCGATTTCTCGCTGAGCGGCGCGACGGAGGACCAGAAGCAGCCTTCGTACACGTTCTGGTCGAGCGGTTCGCCCTTGCGCAGGCACTCGATGATGCGGAAGAGCATGAGGAAATCCATGCCGCCGTGGCCGCCCATCTTCTTCGCCGTCTCGCCCACGCGCTTGAAGAGCGGGTGCTCGTAGCGGGAGGCGATTTTCTCGAATTCCTCGCTGCCGGTCCACTCGTGGTAGCTCTTCGTCATCCCCTCGATCGCCATGCGGTTCGGGAATCCGGCGAGGGTTCCGAGCGTTCCCTGGATCAGGTTGTGGCGGGAGTAAGGGCGCGGGGAGGTTTCATCCCACTGCACCAGGACGGTGCGGCCGAGCACGGTCTTGATGATGGAGGTGTTCATGTCGCCGCCCTCGTACTTGAGCGTCTTGAACTCGGGCTTGGTCAGCCTCTGCGACTTGCCGGCATAGAGCGCGCGGCCCTTTGCCGGGGAGGAGAAGGACACCATGCGGCGGAAATTGTCCTCGCCGCGGGCCAGGCTCATGTATTGGGCCACCGGGCCCAGGCCGTGGCAGGGGTAAAGGTTCCCGTTCCGCTTGGCATAATGATAGGTGCGCCAGGAGCCCGTGGTGTCCCCGCCCTCCATCTGGCCGCGGAGCTCGTGGATGTAGGCGGCCTCGCCGTGCAGGAGCTCGCCGATCACGCCCTGGCGGACCATGTTCAGGTAGAGCAGTTCCTCGCGGCCGTAGTTCACGTTTTCCATCAGCATGCAATGGCGGCCAGTGGCTTCGGAGGTATCCACGATGTCCCACATTTCCTTGATCGTGAGAGCAATCGGGATTTCCACGAAGGCGTGGGCGCCCGCCTTCATGGCGGCGACGGCCTGGGGACCGTGCAGCTCCCAGGGAGTGGCGATGAACACGGCATCCGGCTTCGCTTCTGCCAGCATTTTCTTCCATGCGTTCTCGTCGCCGAAATAGAGCTTGGGCTTGTGTCCCTTGGCCGCGACCCGCTGCTCGGAGCGCTTGGCCAGATCCTCCCGCAGATCGCAGATGCCGACGATCTCCACCCCCTCGATCACGGACAGTTGGGCGGCGTGGCCGGAACCCCGGGCACCGACGCCGATGATCGCAACCTTCACCTTGTCGAGTTTCGGCGCGGCGAAGTCCCCCATGTATTTGGCCCCGGACGGGCGGGCGGGCGATCCCTGGGCGTTTGCGATGCCCGCGGTGGCCGCCATCGCAGCCCCGACACCGCCGATCGCCTTGAGGAAGTTTCTCCGTCCGGTGGCAGAAATGTTCACTTTTTCGTTGGGGTTCATCTTTTTCGTGTCGCGTGGAATACCCAGAGCTATCTGAATCTCTTTCACGTGGCAACCCCGGGCAGCCGCCGGTTTTTTGCGATTTTGCGCGGCCAACCAGGAAAAATCCGATGGGCAAGGGGATGGGCAGGGGCCACGCTGGGCGCATGAAGATCGACGGGATCTCCGGTTGCTACGAGAAGACCGCGGGCATGTTTTACTTCGCCCGCATGTGTTCGAAAATCCGCCTGCACGCAGCCGGGAAGCTGCCGGAGGATTACCATGACATGCTCGGCGACGGCTTCGACGGGCGGACCTGCCGGTATCTCGGGGTGAGCTACGAGGGGGTGAAGGCGCAGGTGCTCGCCGGGAAGCGCGACGCGGAGGTGCTGGAGTGGTGTTTCGCGAGCGGACGCCGGCTCACCGCGGAGGAGATCCTGATCTATAACAGCTTCATGAGCAAACGCGGCTGGCGGGACGACGAGACCGACGCCTATATCCCGGAGGTGATCCGCGAATACGGGCTGCCGGACGACGGGACGATGCTGACCGACTTCGACCTGATCGAAATGGACGAAGGCCGCTGGTATCCGGACATGTGGCGGGACGCCTGGAAATGAGCCATGGGCTTGCCAAGGTCATTCCTCTTCCCCGCCGCGCTGCTGCTGGCCGCCGCTTTGAGTTCCTGCCGGACGATCCATTTCTACGGGCAGGCCGCGGGGGGCCAATGGGAGATCATCCGCAAGAGCCGGCCGACGGCAAAGGTGCTCGCGGATCCTGCCACGGATCCGGGCCTGCGCAAACAACTGGCGGCGGTGGAAAAGATCCGGGCCTTCGCCAAGGAACATCTCCACCTGCCGGGGGACGAGAGCTACGGCCGCTACGCGGACCTGGGCAGACCCCACGTGGTGTGGGTGCTCTATGCCGCGCCGGAATTCTCCCTGGAGCCGAAAACCTGGTGGTACCCCACCCTGGGCAAGCTGGACTACCGCGGCTATTTCCGGGAGGAAGACTCGGAATCCCTGGCCGAAGAACTGCGGGCCCGGGAATACGACGTGGCCGTAGGGGGTACGGATGCCTATTCCACCCTGGGCTGGCTCCATGATCCGGTGCTGAATACCTTCGTCCACTCCGCGGACGTGGATCTGGCGGAGCTGATTTTCCACGAGCTGACCCACCGGAAGCTCTTCCGGAGCGGCGATACCGCCTTCAACGAATCCCTGGCCAACGCGGTGGCGGAGGAAGGCGTGCGCCGCTGGTTGCGCCACGAAGGCCGCACGAAGGACCTGGAGCGCTTCGAGGAGCGCCTGATACGCAGGGCTCAGTTCTACGAC
>CBFGVD010000028.1:0-13463 GCA_965651965.1 uncultured Verrucomicrobiaceae bacterium
TCGATCACATCGGCATCACCGTGGAGGACCTCGAAACCGCGAAGGATTTTTTCGTCGCCTTGGGCATGGAGGTGGCCGGGGAAACCGATGTCGGCGGCGAATGGGTGGACCGGACCATCGGCCTGGAGGGCACGCGATCCTCGATCGCGATGCTGAAGACGCCGGACGGCGGCACGAACATCGAGCTGCTGAAATACCACTCCCCTCCCCATGCGGCCGCCGCGGCTGAATCCTCGCACCCCGTCCTGATGAATGCCCCCGGCTTCCGGCATCTCGCATTCGCGGTGGAGGACATCGAGGGGATGGTCGCGAAGCTGGAGCGGAAGGGCGCGACGCTGATGGGCGGGATCACGAACTATAAGAACCTCTGCAAGGTGTGCTGCCTGCGGGGGCCGGAAGGACTGATCCTGGAGCTGGCGGAGGACATCGGATGATTCCTTCCCGCGCCGCATGCCGCCGCGTCCGCGTTACTTCTTTCTCCCGCTCCTTTCATCCAGGTCCCCCAGCACCGCCTCCGCCAGCCGCCTCGCGACCGGCAGCTTGTCGGGCGGGTGCACATCCGGCGAATCCCAGCCCAGATCCTGCGTGACCACCACGTGCACGCCGGGCAGGGCCTTCCCCACCGCCGCCTGCGCGCGGCGGTATTCCGGCCAGTATTGCCGCAGCGGATCCTTCCCTCCGATCCGCGGGAGCTGCACCATGTAAAAGGGCAGCTCCGGCTGCCGCAGCGCCGCGCGCCAGCCCTTCACCAGATCGCCCGTCACCTGCACATGCCAGCGGGGATCGTCGATCTCCGCATTCGTCTCCCCTTGGTACCAGAGCACGCCGTCGAAGGGAAACCCCGCGAAATCCGCCACGCCGGACTCGAAGAGGAAGCCCGGCTTGAAAGGATGCTCCGCCGCCGGGTGATCGCCCAAATTCTGCTTCGCCCGGCCGCGGGCCCAGGGGCTCATCTTCTCCTCGCGATACCAGGATTCCCCCAGCAGCCCGCGGTAGGCCGGGCGGGCGCGCAGGATCTCCGGCGGCAACCACGCCTCCGTGGGGGAACCGCCCACGGCATTCTCCACCAGACCGACCGGCACGCCCGTCTTTTCCCGGATCATGCAGCCCGCCCACCAGGCCACGGCGGAAAAGGACGCGGCGGACTTCTCCGTCGCCCGCTCCCAGCTCCCCTGGAAGTGATCCCGCCGGTTCAGCCGCGCGAGCGTGGCAACATCGTAGCGCCGCGCATCCGTGGGCGCGCCCGTCAGGTTGAAGAGCCGGACCTGCTTCCGCTTCCCGGCCCGGGCCGCTTCCGCAGCCCCGCCGGTGGCGCGGGAGAGCTGGAAATCCATGTTCGATTGCCCGGAGCACAGCCACACCCGGCCGACCAGCACGTCCTTCAGCACGATCCTTTCCCTGCCCGCCGTCACCACGAGCTCCGCGGGCAGGGCGGACGCGGGCAGCGGCGGCAGGGCGATGCTCCAGTCGCCCGCCCTTCCGGCCCGCGTGCTCCAGATCCGGTCCCGGAAACGCAGCTCCACCCGCGCCGCGGCGGGAGCCGCCTTTCCGCGCACGCCGACCTCCCGCTCCATCGGCAGCACCATGTGGGAGCCGAAGGGCCGGGCGAGTTCCAAGGCCGGCGAGGCCAGGGACAGGGCGGGCAGCAGGAGCAGGAAACGCATGCCGGGAGTGAAGCAGCCGCGCCCCCGGCGCGCCACTCCCCGCATCGCCGGTCTCCTCGCAAAACCGGTCTGCCGACCCGACCATCCCAATCCCTTCGCCTCCGCGGCCCGGCGGGTGCATCCATCTTCCGCGAAACCCCGAACCCCCGTCATTCCACCATGAAATACCCCGCCCTCCTGGCCCTCGCATTCTCCGCCGCCGCCGCACCGGCCGCGACCATCCTCGACAGCACCGGCCTCACCCCCGTGAACCAGGCGAATTTCGCCACCGGCACCGCGGGCAACCTGGCCACCGGCGCCGCCTGGACCTTCACCACCGGCGCGCTCGGCGCGGAAACCTCCCTCGCCGGCATCGGCCTGGAAGGCCGCCAGACCGGCCAGGGCGCGAGCGTGCTGACCCTGGAAATCTGGAGCGATACCGACAACCTGAGCGGCACGCTCGGCGGCACCCTGCTCGGCACCTCCACGAATTCCTCCGCCCTGACCGCGAATGCCGTGACCGTGTTCGATTTCAGCGGCGTCACCCTGGCGGAGAATACCGTCTATTCGATCCATGTCGTCGGCACCACCCCGGGCTTCGGCCTGGTCGGCACCACCGGCACGGATCTGGTGCCGGATTCCCGCCTCTACCAGAACGGCTCCTTCGTCTTCGGCGGCACCGCGCCGAACGGCATCGACGTTTCGTTCAACGTGACCACCGCCGTGCCGGAGCCCGCCGCGGCGCTGCTCGGTGCCGCCGGTCTTCTTGGCCTGCTGCGCCGCCGCCGCTGAATCCGACCCTTTCCGGGAATCAGACAACACGCGGCCGCACGGGCCGGGTTTTCCCGTGCGGCCGTCCTCTCAAGCCGCCCTCCGCCAGAGGAGGAACTTCCGCGTCCCCATGTCCCGCCTGCTCCATCTGCCGCTCGCTTTCGCGTTCCTCGCTTCCGCCGCCGCCGGTCCCGGCAAGATCGCCTGCATCGGGGACTCGATCACGCAGGGCTGCGGCCACGCCGTCAACGGCAGCACCTTCTCCCAGAACGGCAACCGCTCCTGGCGCTGGCCGCTCTTCAAGCACCTGGTGGACGCGGGAGTGGAGTTCGATTTCACCGGCTCCCTCACGACCAATTACACCGACTCCGCCGATGCGGACGAGGTGACGAACGCGCACTACCCCGCCTGGCGCGGCCGGGCCTTCGACCGCGACCACGAGGGCCATTGGGGCTGGCGCGCCTCCCAGATCCTGGGCAGCAGCGCGGGGCCCTCATCCGGCAAGCGCGGCAGCGGCAATCTCTCCCTCTGGCTGGACGATTCCCGGGGCGGCTACACCCCGGACACCGCGATCCTGATGGTCGGCATCAACGACCTGAACGATCCCGGCAAGACTCCCGCCTCCCTGGCCGCAGACGTTTCGTCGATCGTCGCCCTCCTCCAGGCGGACAACCCCGCCGTGCGCATCCACCTCTGCGAGCTGCTCCACGCGGGCCCCGCCCACGGCAACCGCCGCGCGCTGAACGAAGCGGTGGACACCTACAATGCCGGCCACCTGCCCGCGCTGGCCGCGGCCGCCACGAATGGAAGCTCCACCGTGAGCGTGGTGCCGATGGGAAACCCGGCCCGGGAGGGAGCGGACTGGCAGCCCTTGCCCGGCGGCTGGGACCCCGCCGCGATGACCTACGACCAGGTCCACCCGAACAGCGCGGGGGAAGCCCACATCGCCGCGCGCATCGCCTCCGCCATGGACCTCGTTTCCGCATGGACGCCGGTGGAGGTGCCGAACGGAAACTTCGAGGGCGCGCTGCTGGACCCCGGCACCGCCGCCTGCCGCCCGGAGCACTGGACGATCTTCGGCACGCCGAATCCCGCCGCCGTGCCGAAGCGCCTGGGCGACTACTCCGTGGTGGCGGAGAGCGCGGCGGACACCGGCACCGGTACCCCCGGCGGCAGCTACATCATCGCCGGTCCCGCGGAGACCGGCATTTCCCAGGTGCTGGCGGAGACGGTGCAGCCCGGCCGGACCTACCAGCTCCAGGCGATGCTCTACAAGGCATCCTCCGCCGCGGGCCCCGGCGACTACGCCGCGGAACTCCGCGCGGATGGCGGCACCCTGGCCACCATCCCCCTCGGCGAACCGCTGGCGATGTTCACTACCGGTACGGGCAGCCAGCTCGGCAAGTCGCTCGCGGAATTCACCGCCGCTTTCCGCGCGGACGATTTCCCCGCGGCGCTCGGCAAGCCATTGGAAATCCGCCTGATTTCGCGGAACAATGCCCGCTACATCGGCTTCGAGGACATCCGCCTCTCCCGGAAGGAGGAAAGCCCCGTCGCGGAGGAGGATACGCTGAAAATCTTCGTCCTCACCGGGCAATCGAATTCGCTCGGCACGCCGGGCACCACGGATGCCGCGATGCGCCGCGGCCCCGTGGGCGGCCACCCGGCGGAGCAGCCGGGCGGCGTGCCCTTCTACTGGGACAATCGTAGCGACGGCAGCGCCACGGGCGATGCGGCGTTGGGCGAATCCGGCGGGTGGACCGTGCTTGGAGCCCAGACCGGCGGGCTCTACCCGGGCAATGACGACCACTGGGGCCCGGAGATCGGTTTCGCGCGCATGCTGTGGGACGCGGGCTACCGGGACTTCGCCGTGGTCAAGGCTTCCCGCGGCGGCGGAGGCAACACGTTCTGGCAAAAGGACTCCGCCGACGACCACATGTACGATCACCTGCTCGCCACGGTGAATGCCGCCACCGCCACGCTGCCGCCGGGCTATGCCGCGCACCGCCTGGCCGGGCTGATCTACGTGCAGGGGGAAAGCAACGACAGCACGGAAGCCGCGGAGGCGGGCACCCGCTTCGGAGCGCTGCTGGCGGACCTGAAGGCGGACCTGCCCGCCTCCGCCGGGATGGCCGCGGTCTTCGGCGAAATCGCGGGCACGGGCGCGAACCGCGATGCCACCCGCGCCGCCCAGTCCGCCCTGGCGGAGGAGCGCGCGGACATCGGCTACGCCCGCTCCACGGGACTGGCCGTGCACGACCAGGACGGGCTGAACGTCCATTACGACGCGGAGAGCCAGATCCTGCTCGGGGAGCGCATCGCCGCGGAATTCCTCGCGCTCGGCAGCTTCACGGAAAAGCCCCTGCCCGCCTGGGAAAGCCTCCATGCCTGGTTCACCGCGGACCAGGGGATCGCCTATGATTCCGCCGGTGCCGTGGCCCGCTGGGCCAGCCTGCACGATGGCGCGGCCCGGCGCGACCTCGCCCGCCGCGTGGGCGGCCCGGTCTTCCAGCGCGCCGTGAGCTCCGGCAGCGGGCAGGCCCGGCAGGTCCTGCGCTTCGACGGGGCGAACGACCTGTGGGCGAATGCCACCACCGAATTCGGCACCATCACCGGCGCGCGCAGCATCGCCCTGCTCTGCCGCGTCACCGCGGCGGGGGACGGCTTCCTTTTCGACGGCACCACCGCCAGCGGCCGCACCCGGGCGCAGGTCCGCGGCGGCTCCTGGCAAGCCGGGGCCGCGCCTTCCACCGGCGGCTGGAACGGTGTGGAAAGCGCCACCGCGGCGCGGGAGAGCGGCACCTGGCAGCAGCACGTCTTCACCTTCCTGCCGGACGGCAGCGGGAATACCACCGTGCGGCACTGGATCGATGGCAACCTGGCGGCGACCGCGGCGGATCCCGGCGACAGCCCGCTCGGCGGGCTCATCCTAGGCTCGAACGGCGGCTCTCCCTTCACGCGCCTGGGCGCGGACATCGCGGAGGTCGCGGTCTTCCGCAGCGTGCTCGGCGGGGCGGAGGTGGCCGCGCTGAAGGAAAAATGGGACGCGCGCTGGGGCACGCCCGCCGGGCCGCCTTTCTCCTCCTCGGTCTCGCAGACCCCGCGTGAGATCGCCCGCTTCGGCCGCCACATGCTGCTCGACCTGCGGATCGACGTGGAAGCCGCGGGCACGACCCTGGAAGAAGTGCGCATCGCGCTCGCGCCCGGCACGCGCGCGGCGATCCGGAGCATCGCCCTGCTGGCGGAGGACGGCACCCTTCTCGCGGAGCTGGAGCATCCCGCCGCGGACACGCTCGTCCTGGCCGCGCCGCTGCCGCTCGCGGAAGGCACGAACCGCCCCGGCATCGCCATCATCCCGCGGCGGCACGCCCTGCTCGGCACCGTGCTGGATGCCGCGGTGGAGGAACTGGTTTTCTCCGGCACGCACGCCGTCGCGGCGGTCCCCGCCAACCCCGATCCTCCCGGCGCGCTGGCGCTCGGGCTGGTGCCGCATTTCACGGATGTCCGCAGGAGCGGCGAGGATGGTATCCACACCTTCCGCATCCCCGGCATCGTTTGCGATTCCGCGGGCGTGCTCCACGCGGTCTATGACCACCGCTACGACAACTCCGCGGACCTGCCCGCGAACGTGGACGTGGGCTATTCCCGCTCCACCGACGGCGGTGCCACCTGGTCCCCCTCCGCGGTCATCATGGACTACGATGCCTCCGTGCCCGGCTCCTCCGGAAACGGCGTGGGCGATCCCTGCATCCTCCACGATCCCGCCACGGACACCCTGTGGGTCGCCGCGCTGTGGTCCTTCGGCAACCGTGGCTACGCCGGTTCCGGCCCCGGCCTGCTGCCGGAGGAAACCGGCCAGTACGTTCTGGCAAAAAGCACGGACGGCGGCGCGAGCTGGTCCGCCCCGCTCAATGTCACCGCCGCGGTGAAAGACGACCCCGGCTGGCGGCTGATCTTCCAGGGTCCCGGCCACGGCCTGGTGCTGCGCGACGGCACCCTGGTCTTCCCCTCCCAATACCGGGACTCCGCCGGCACCGTGCGGGTCTGCTCCGTCTTCAGCACGGATCACGGCGAGACCTGGGACTTCGGCTCCGGCGTGCCGACGGCCAGCCCGCAAACGAACGAGAACACCGTCTGCGAACTGGACGACGGCCGCCTGCTTTTCTCCATGCGCACGCCCGCGGGCTCGAACGGCCAGCGCGCCTGGATCCGCTACGCGCCCGGCGGCGAAACCCCGATGCGGGACGGCACCTGGGGCGATCTCTTCCGCCTGCCCGCCGTGCCGGACCCGGTCTGCCAGGGCAGCGTGATCCAATGGAAAAGCACGCACCGCGGGGACCCGCGGCAAATGATCCTTTTCGGCAATCCCGCCAGCAGTTCCTCCCGCTCGAATTTCACCCTGCGCATGTCCCCGGACGGCGGGGAAAGCTGGCCCGTCTCCCGCGAGCTCTACGCCGGGTCCGCGGCCTACTCCTCCATTTGCATCCTGCCGGACCATTCGGTCGGCGTGCTCTTCGAGAAGGACAATTACACCCGCATCACCTTCGCCCGCGTGGAAGAAGCCTGGCTGATGAATCCGGAGCAGGATTCCGATGCCGACGGCATGCCGGACGCCTGGGAACTCCTCCACGGCCTCTCCCCCGCTTCTTCCGGGCCGGGCGCGGACTCCGACGGGGACGGAGCGAGCGATCCGCAGGAATACGCCGCCGGGACCGATCCGCGGGACCCCTCATCCCGCCTGCGCGTCACCCGTTTCTCCACGGAGGGCGGAAACGTCCTGGAATGGAACAGCATCCCGGGGCGCAGCTACGTCATCGAGGGAAGCGCCGACCTGCTCGATTGGGCGCCGATCCCGGACATCGCCGTCCGGACCGCCAGCGGCCCCCTCTCCTCCGCAACCCTGGCGCCGGAAAGCGGTGACAGGCGCTTCTACCGCGTCCGCGTTTTGGAATAAGCGGGTACCTTCCGAGGTTTCCCTCTCCTTTCCCTATGCAAAGCACCCCGCCGGGCCGGATGGCCGGGCGGGGCGTTCTCTTCAGCCGTGGAGAGGCTTACTTCGCCTCGCGGGTCTGGTCGGCCTCTTCCTCCAGGGCGTCGGCCTTGCGCTCGCCTTCCTCGCGGATCGCGTCCGCGTTGTCCTCGGTGGCGTCCGCGCGGGCTTCCGCGTCTTCCTTGGCCGGGTCGCTGGCATTGTCCGCCCGACCGCGGATATTGTCCGCGGCCTGCTCGTTGGCATCGGCGGCGGCCTCGGCGTCTTTCCTCACGGCGTCGGCCTTTTGTTCGAGGTTGTCCGCCTTTTGTTCCAGCGATTCCTCGCGGGCTTCCTCCTGCGGGGAATCGCAGGCAGTGAAGAGGAATCCATAAACGGACGCTGCCACGATGGAACTGATAATCGGTGCTTTCATGATCGTGTTGTAGGGTTGGCTTGCCCCGCGGGGCATCTCCCCTCTCTTTCGCAGCTCCCGTGCCGCTCCGTTTTTCAACGGGTTACGCCGATCCTGCAGGGCGGCGAAAGGATGCTTGCACGGCAGATGCAGGCGATATGCACGATTTCCCGCCTCGGGATCGCTTTCCCGGGACTTGCGGCGGCAGGGTCGCTCTGTTCCCGTGGGCGCGGATGAACGCTGTGCCGACGGCCGAGGATGTGATGGGGATGTTGCGGGAGGAAGGAATCGTCGATCTCCCCGAGGATTTCCCGGAAGGGGGCGATCTCTTCGCGGAAGGTCTGGATTCCATGGCCGTGATGCAGCTCATCGTGGCCGCGGAGGAGCGCTTCGGCGCGCGGATCGGGCCGGAGGATGCCGGTCGGGAAAACCTGGGCACGCCGGCGGATCTCGCGCGGTTGATCGCCCGCAAGTCCGGAGGTGCCGCGTGAAGGCGGACGTGCTGGTGCTCGGGGCCGGGAGCGCCGGGCTGGCCGCGGCGGCCACGGCGGCCCGGCAGGGCGCGCGGGTGCTGCTGCTGGAGCGGCACGGCTACGCGGGAGGCATGGGCACCGCCTCCCTGGTGCATACTTTTTGCGGGCTCTACCTGCCCGGCGGCGGGCAGGCCGTCCTCGCCAATCCCGGCTTCCCCGCGGAGATGGCGGAGCGCATGTTGCGGGCCACCGGTGCCCCGGGCCCGGTGAAAATGGGCCGCGTGTGGGTGCTCATGCAGCACCCGGTGGAGTTCGTCCGCATCGCCGACGAAATCCTTTCGGAATCGGGCGTGGAACGCCTTTTCCACGCTGAGGCCATCTCCGCGGAACGGGAAGCGGAGGGTTGGAGGGTCCGCGCCGCCTGCCGCGGCGGGCTGCTGGATCTGCAGGCGAAGACGCTGGTGGATGCCAGCGGGGACGCGGTGCTGGCGGGCATGCTGGCGGCGGTGGCACCCCTGGCGGAGTCCGCCCGGCTGCAACGCCCGGCCTATGTCTTCGGCATCCAGGGTGCGGCGGAGGGCGAAAGCGGGCTACCCCTGGCCGGGCGGATCGTGGAAGGCGTGCGCCGCGGGCTGCTGCCGCAGGAAGCGCTGGGGCTCCATTTCCGCGCCAGCGGCCGGGCGGCGGAGAGCTTCGGCACCCTGGATCTCTCCGGCACGGAGGAGGGCGACTACGATCCCCTGGACCCGGCCTGCCTCAGCCGCCTGGAACGGACCGGCCGCGCCGTGGCCGCCGCGGCGCTGGATTTCCTGAAGCGGGAAGCCCCCGGCTGGGGGAGCGCCTACATTTCCCACTGGCCCGCACGGGCCGGGATACGGGAAAGCCGGCGCTGGAAGGGGGAATACGTCCTCACCGGCGCGGACATCCTGGCCGGGACCCGGCATGAGGACGATATCGCCCTGGCTTCCTGGCCACTGGAACTGCGGGAAACCAACCGCGGCCCGAAGCTCCGCTACCCGGAGGGCGACCGGGCCGCGGGCATCCCCCGCCGCTACCTGATTCCGGCGGGCATCCCGCGGCTCTTCACCGCCGGGCGCTGCATCTCCTGCGACCACGAGGCGCAGGCCTCCATCCGCGTGATGGGGACCTGTTTCGCCACCGGGGAAGCGGCGGGCCGCACCGCGGCGGAGGCGGCCCGGTGATCCCGGCGCTCCATCGGGACCGCGGCGGCAAGATTTCCCTTTGCCCCTTCCGGCAATCCGGCGAGTTTCGCGCCGCCCGCATGTTCAAGCCGTCCGTCATCCGCGCCCTGCTGACCCGCTACGTGCTGCTCTACGCGAAGAATCCGATGCGGGCCTTCGAGCTCTTCTTCTGGCCGATCGTGCAGTTGCTCGTGTGGGGCCTCGTCACCACCTACCTCCAGGGTCAGGGCAGCGGGTCCTTCCCGAAGTTCATCACCTTCCTCATCAGCGGGATCATCCTCTGGGATGCCCTTTTCCGCGCCCAGCAAGGGGTCTCGATTTCCTTCCTGGAAGACGTCTGGACGCGCAACCTGTTGAATATCTTCGCCGCGCCGGTGCGGATGACGGATTACATCGCGGCCACTTTCGGGGTGGGATTGCTGCGGGTGGGCATTACCGCGGCGGTGCTCGCGGCCATCGCCGCCGTCGCCTACTCCTTCGATCTCTTCCAGTTCCGCTGGGGATTGATCGCTTACTACGCGAATCTGATGATGTTCGGCTGGGCGCTGGGCATCCTTTCCATCGCGCTGATCCTGCGCTGGGGCCATGGCGCGGAATCGATGGCTTGGGCGCTGCCCTTCATGATCCAGCCCTTCGCCTGCGTCTTCTACCCGGTGGAAACCCTCCCGGGCTGGATGCGCGCGATCGCCGCGATCTTCCCGCCCGCCCATGTCTTCGAGGGCATGCGCAGCTCCATCCAGCATGGCGGCTTCGATTTCAGGCAGTTCGGTGCCGCCCTGGGGCTGAACCTGATCTACCTGTCCCTGGCCGGGTGGCTTTTTTCCCGGGTGCTGCGGATGGCAAGGGAAAAAGGCCTGCTGGTGAAGACCTCTTCCACCTGAGGGGCCGCGCGCGGGCCCGGATCCCTCACCGGAATCCAGGCAGCCGAACCGCCGTTTTTGGCCATCATAGCATAAAACTTAGAGGATTACAAATCTCTAACGGAGGCAAATTCAGAGGTAGTTAATATTTAAGCAATCCTTACAATTCCGCGAAAAAGCTTTGTTTTTCAATGCTTTGTTAGGTTGAATTCCGCGATTCCGGCGATTGTCGGAAAATGGCAATCATATAGGATCAATCGAATCTTTATTCTCAGAAAAGTCTTGCCAGTTAAATGATCCGGGCTTTGACTCCGCCCGTCCCGCGAGGGACAGCCCGGAAGCGCCCGATCCCCCCGACGGACCGCGGAACGGCCTCAACGACCGGCCGGAGGAAAAGCCCCCCGATCCCGAGGCAGGTCACCGACACCGGCAGCCGGAGAGACACCCCCCGCTCGAAAAGCCGCCGACTCTCCCCCCGGAGTGTGTGTAATGTGTGTGTGTGTCAGCCGCCCGGCGGGTCAACTCCCCGATCCGCCGGGCGGTCTGCTTTCCGGGAAGCACCGTCCCCCGGATGCGACATTTCCCGCCCCCGGCCCTTGCGCGTCCCGGGCATCTCCCCTTACTTCCGAAAATGATTCGTTTCACGATTTTCGGGATTCCGGTGGAGATCCAGCCTTGGTTCTGGATCACGCTCGGGCTCCTGGGATCGGGCTGGGCCACGCAGCAGACCACCGGCCAGAACATTCTCCTGGTGCTCCTGTTCATCCTGGCGGGCTTCCTTTCCGTGCTGGTCCATGAGTTGGGACACGCGCTGACCGGCAGGAAATTCGGCGCGCAGACCGCGATCACCCTGCACGCCTTCGGCGGCTACGCGGTCTTCCCCTCCGCCCGCTTCACGCGCTGGCAGGACTTCCTGGTCACGGCAGCGGGCCCGGCGGTGCAGTTCGCGCTGGGCGCTGTCTTCTTCGCCATCGCCCAGGCAGCCGGGGATCTCCAGCCCTTCGGCAGGCAGTTCATCAATTACGTGTGGTTCATCTCCATTTTTTGGGCACTGATCAACCTGATCCCCCTGCTGCCGCTGGATGGCGGGCGCCTGCTGGCTTCCATCCTGGGCCCGGACCGGATCGAACTGACCCTGAAAATCGGCATCGCGGTGGGGATCCTGGGCGCGGCGATGATGATCTATTTCAAGGTCGGCCTGCTTTTTCCTCTCTTCCTCGGGCTGATGGCCTTCCAAAACTGGCAGGAGCTGAACCACCGCCGGCGCCCTTGACCGGCCGCGGCAGGGAAAGGAAGCTCCGCGCCCATGATCCGCTTCACCCTATTCGGCATCCCGGTGGAGATCCAGCCGTGGTTCTGGCTCACGGGTGCGGTCCTGGGCGGGGCCTTGCAGGCGAATGATCCCTCGGCGCTGAAGCGAATGCTGGTCTTCATGCTGGCGGTCACGGTTTCGATCCTGGTCCATGAATTCGGCCACGCCCTGACCGGGCGGCGGCTCGGCGGCGGGCGGCCGCGCATCGTGCTCTGGGCCTTCGGCGGCCTGGCCTACAACGAGGGAGCCCGTTTCGGCAAATGGCAGCGTTTCTGGATGATCGCCGCGGGCCCGGGAGCGGGCTTCCTGCTGATGCTCCTGACCCTGGCGGTGCTGGCGGCGGCCTTCGGCCCCCGGGATGCGGCGGCGCTGGCGCAGGGCGCCCTCTTCGACGGGTCGGCGGGACTCTCCCCCGCCACGTATGATTTCCTCATTACCCGCCTTCCGCTTTTCTCCCTGATCCGCGCCATGCTGTGGATCAATTTCTGGTGGGGCCTGATCAACCTGCTGCCCGTGCTGCCGCTGGACGGCGGCCAGATCGCGGAGCTTTTCGTGAAACCGCCGCAAAGGATGTACCGCCTGGCGACCGGCGCCGCGGCGGCGATGTCCGCGATCGGCCTGCTGTGGATGCATAGCTGGTACGTGGCGCTGCTCTTCGGCTTCCTGGCGTGGCAGAATTACCGGACGCTCCAATTGCACCGTTACTAGCGGCCGCCGCCGGACTGGTCTCCCCTACCGACCACTCCGCCGCCGTTGTTTGCCGCTCGTAGTGAAGGGATCGTGCCGGGGTCAAACCCCGCACAAGCTCCATGGAAACACGCTCGTATGCTTTTCTTTTCGCCGCGCTCGCCATCGGCGGCGGCCACGGCCAGGACCTCCGCAGCGCCACCGCGGACACACTGAACCTGCCCGGCGCATGGCTGGACGGAAGCGTCCCCACCGCCGCGGATACCGCCACCTGGGATGCCGCCGGCACCCTGGCGAACACCCTGGGCGGCAACCTGACCTGGGGCGGCCTGGACATCTCCGCCGCAGCCGGCCCGGTGGAGATCTCCGGCACGAACAGCCTGGCCGCGGGCGCGATCAGCCTGGGGGCGAACAACCTGACCGTCGCCACCAACCCCGCGAACGGCAGCTTCAACTTCTCCCGGCTCGCCGGCACCGGCAGGCTCGCGCTCGGCAACGGCACCGCGAACCTGGGCATGACCAACCTGAACACGGCGGACGCGCTGGACTTCAACGGCACGCTCGCCCTGCGCGGCGGGAATGCGGCCGCCGGCCCCGGCGCGACGGGCGGCAGCTTCTTCTACCTGGGCCGCACGGGCATCTCCCAGGCCGCGGGCACCGCGTTCGCGCTCGATAGCGGGGCCGCGGCGGACGACGCCAAGGACGTGATCCTGGACGGCGGTGCCTGGAACGGCAAAACGATCCGCCTGCGCTCACTCGCCGGCCATGGCGCGCTGCGCCGGGACTCCGGCGGGGCGGGCACCGTGGCGGTGGAGGTGGACCAGGCGGAGGACAGCGTCTTCCACGGTGCCGTGCTCTCCCACACCGGCGGGAACAACCTCGACATCCGGCACCTGGACTTCACGAAGAGCGGCGCGGGCTCGCTCACCCTGGCGGGAGCCGTGGGCAAGCAGACCCAGTTCGCCGGCGGGAATGCCGCGAACGTGAACCTGACCGTCTCCGGCGGGACCCTGGTGCTCGCCGCGAACAACGCGACCCGCACCGGCAGCACCGCCATCTCCGCGGGAGCCACCCTGCAGATCGGGAACGGCGGCAACACCGGTGCCATCGGCGGGACGGAGGCGGTCGCCA
>CBFGVD010000029.1:0-13455 GCA_965651965.1 uncultured Verrucomicrobiaceae bacterium
TGGAGCCGATCTGCCGGGAAGGCTGTCTCGTCGGCATGGGCGACGAGGCGGATTACCGGCGCTGGATCACCGTGGCGGGGCTGGAGCTGCAGCAAGCGGAGGATCTGAGCAAGCAGGTGCGCCGCACCTGGCCGCTCTGCATCCGGCGCACGCTGCTTGCCTTTTTCCGGGACAGGGAGACCCGCCGCTTCCTGCTGGACCAGCGGGCCAGGAACCGCGTCTTCGCGCTCACGCTCCTGCGGATCTGGCTCGCCTATCTCACCGGCGCGATGCGCTATGTCGTCTTCACCGCGGTCAAGCCCGTTTGAGCCGCTGGAGCTTGCGTCTTCATGTCGGGCGGGCGAGGCTGCGGCGATGAAGCCTGCCGCCCTCGATCCCGCCGCGCTTGCCGCCATGCTTGCTTCTCCCCGCCCGCCTGTCCTCGTGGATGTCCGGCCTGAGGGGGCTTTCGCCCGCGGGCACCTGCCGGGTGCGTGGAACAACTGCGTCTTCGAGGTCGCCTTCCTGGAGAGAATGCCGGGAGTCGCTCCGGATCTTGCCGCCCCCGTCTGCGTGTACGGGGAATGCACGGAGAGCGAGGAAAGCCTGATGGCCGCGGAGAAACTGCGCCGCAGCGGCTACGCGGAGGTGTACGATCTCCGCTGCGGGATCGGGGATTGGATTTCCGCAGGCCTGCCCGTGGAACAGGCAGGGGCGGAGGAGGATCGCCCTGCGGCCATTCCTGGCGGGCGCCGCCAGATCGATCCGGAGGAAAGCCGCATTCGCTGGGCCGGCCGCAACCTCCTGAACATGCACCACGGAACCCTCTCCTTGAAATCCGGCCACCTGGATTTCGAGGCGGGCTCGCTCGCGGGCGGGGAATTCGTCATCGACATGCGCTCCATCCGTTGCACGGACCTGGAAGGGAGCCCCCTGCTGGAGGTCTTCATCCGGCATATGTTCGACCACGATTTCTTCGACGTGGAGCTCTACCCGGAGGCCCGCTTCGTTATCACCAGGGCGGCTCCCGTGCCCGGCGCGGGCGCCGGCTCGCCCGGACTGGCGGTCGAAGGCATGCTGACCCTGAAGGATGTGACGGCTCCCGTCGCCTTCACCGCCGCCCATGGCGTGACTTCGGACGGGAAGGCCGCGGCGCAGGCGGTCTTTTCCATCGACCGCACCCGCTGGAACGTGAAGTACGGCTCGGGCCGGCTTTTCCGGAACCTGGGCGGGCATCTGGTGAACGACATGATCGATCTCCAGATCCGCATCGTGACGCTTTGAAATCAGCCGCCGCCGACGCGCCCGGAATCTTTTTCCTCCTGGCAAGCCACGCAGAGCGAGGCGGAGGGCTTCGCCCGCAGGCGTTCGAGCGGGATCGTCGTCCCGCAGCGGGCGCATTCCCGGTAGGTCCCGGAATCCAGCCGCTCGAGGGCGAAATCGATCTTCTTGAGCAAATTCCCGCGGTCTTCCGTGAGCCGGGCTTCGACCAGATCGTCGGCGGCGCGCAGCGCCTGCTCTTCCTGGTCCATGCCGTCGTCCCCGGCTTCCAGCGCCGGGAATCCGGCGTGGCTGGCCACCTCCGCGGTCACGCGCTCCCGCTGCTCCAGCAGACGCGCCCGGAACCAATCGATGTCCTGCTTGTCCATGGTTGCCGACCCTAACACGGAATCCCGTCCCTGGCTGCCCCTTTGTTGTGAAATTCGCGGCGAATCCGGTGGAAAAACGGCCGGGATTTGCAACGCCGGCCCTCACTCGGGGATAGGCTTCCCACCGGCACCCGTGATACAAGCGCCGCATGAGCAAGTTTCGTGTTCTCTGCACCGTGCTGCTTTTCCTGTGGGCGGGGCAGGCTGCCCCCTTGCATGCCGCCGGGGAGCCCGCGCCCGCGCCGGAGCCGGAAGAAGAGTATCTCCCCGGCGTGACATTGAGCCAGGGTATCACGGAGATCACCGGAGTGGCCATTTCTCCCTTGCTCGGGGTCAGCAGCGTGGGGGTGTGGCAGTATTGGAAGGCACCCGCGGCCGCCCGGGCCCGGCTGCCGTGGTACTGCCAGCCATGGGCCTGGGGCACGGGTTTCGCGCTGCTCGTGCTGTGCTTCCTGAAGGACTCCCTGGGGACGGCGGTACCCGGCGTTTTGAAAAAGCCCTTCGACATGGTGGAACTCTTCGAGAACAAGGCCAGCGCCCTGGTGGCGAGCGGGGCTTTCGTCCCCCTGGTGGCGAACCGGATGGCGGTGCATTTCAAGGCGGAGCATCCGGAAGCGGCACTCGCTCCCGCGGGGTCGATCATCGCGGCATCCTTCGCGGGCATCGATGTCGTCTGGCTGATGGTGCCGCTGGCCGTGATTGCTTTCCTGCTGGTCTGGGTATGCAGCCACGCGATCAACGTGCTGATCATCCTTTCGCCGTTTTCCACGCTGGACGCCCTGTTGAAGCTCGCCCGCGCCGGCGTGCTGGCGACGGTCGGCCTGCTTTACCTGATCGCGCCCTGGGTGGCGGCGGCGCTATGCCTCGTGCTCATCGCCCTGGCTGCCTGGCTGGCTCCCTCCGCCATGCGGCTGGCGATTTTCGGCGCCCGCTACGCCGCGGATATCCTCCTGCCCGGGCGGGGCCGGAAGCGCGCCACGCCGGAGCGCCCGCATGCGTTCACGCTCGGCAGGCTGGCCGGGCTCCCGCCGCGCACCGGCGGCAGGGTGGTGTTGCTGGCCGACGGTTCGCCCGCCTTCCGCTACCGCCGCTGGTGCATCCTGGACGAACGCACGATCCGGATGCCCGAGGGCATCCGCCACGTGGAGCGCGGCATCCTCTCGCCCTCCCTGGTCCACCGGGCCGCGGGGGAGGATGAGATGACCCTGCTGGTTTTCCTCCCGAGGTACCGGGGGCATGAAGAAAGCATCGCGGACCGGCTGCGGCTCCACGGCACCCGGGATCACGCATTGGCACGGGGTTTTGCGGCATTCAAGGGCTGGCTGCGGGGCATCCTGCGGCGGGGAAAAGGACCGATGTCCGCCGTCTAGGCACGGCCGCGTTTGGAAAAACCCTTTGCCGCCCGCCCCGCGGACCCGCTATTCACCGGGCAGATGCCCAACCGTTTCTACGGCGCCTTCGATACCGAGCGCTTCTCCGGCAAACAGGACGCCGGGGATTTCCGCACGCCGTTCCAGATCGACCGCGACCGGGTGTTGCACACCCCCGCCTTCCGCCGCCTGCAGAACAAGACCCAGGTTTTCTGGAGCGGCGAGTATGATTTCTATCGCACCCGTCTGACCCATTCCCTGGAGGTCGCCCAGATCGGCCGCTCGATCTGCCATTGGTTGCGCTCTTCCGGGGATATTTTGGAGGATGATTTCCACATCGATCCCGATCTGGTCGAAGCGGCTTGCCTCTCCCATGATCTGGGCCACCCCCCTTTCGGCCATGCCGGTGAGCGGACCTTGAATTATCTGATGGCCCCCTACGGCGGGTTCGAGGGAAACGCCCAGACCCTCCGCCTGCTGACCGAGCGCATTTTCTCCGCCCGGCGCTCCGGCATGGACCCCACCCGGGCTTTCCTGGATGCGATCCTCAAATACAAGACCCTCTGGACCGAGTTGAAATCATCCTCCGGCGATCTGCCGGAACATCATTTCATTTATGATTTCCAGCATTCCTGGCTGGATTGGGCCATGGGAGGGAATGATTTCCCCGCCGAATTGCCGCCGGGAAAAGAACGGGATTCCTTCAAATCCATCGAGTGCCGCATCATGGACTGGGCGGACGACACCGCTTACTCCTTGAACGATCTCGCGGACAGCGTGCGCGCCGGATTCCTGCGCATCGAACGCATCGAGGCGTGGGCGGAAAAACGCAACGAGCCGGCGACGGAGGGCACCCCCCTCGGTGAACTGGTGAACGCCATCCGCAAACGGCGTGTGGACCCCTTCGTGGGTTCCCGCATCGGCCGCTACATCCGTGCCACCTCGCTGGAGCACGATACGAATTTTCTCGGCGGTGCCAGCAACCGCTATCGCTTCCGCCTCCGCATCGATCCGGACGTAAAGGCGGAATCACGCCTCTTCAAGGACCTGGCCTTCGAAAATGTATTCCTTTCCCCGCAACTCAAACAACTCGAGCACAAGGGAAATCACCTGCTGCACGGTCTCTGGACGGTGCTGGAAAAGCGGTACGTGAGCGGAGGTAAGATCGATGGCCAAGACTTCCAGCTTCTGCCGGAAGACGCCGCGGCGGAAATATCCCGCGCGGAGGGCCCCGAAGCGAAAGCCAGGCTCGTTTGCGATTTCCTCGCAGGGATGACGGACGGCTATGCAGCCCGCATGTACAAGCGCCTTTTCACGCCTGACTTCGGCTCCATCGGGGACCTCATCGGCTAGAGCCCGCTGCGGACGGCCTAGCGGTAGGTCGTGGTCGTTTCTTCCGTTACGACCTGTTCCCCGGTCATATGATCCGTGGTGGTGGTCGTGGTGGTGGTCGTATCCGTGTCGTCCACAGGTTCGACGTAGGTGCACCCGCTCAGGATCACCACGGCAAAGGCTGCTGCTAGAATCGGGGTTTTCATGGCTTTTCTGGATTGAGGTTTCATTCCACCTTGTTGATCACGGTACTGGGTCCCTCGGACCCGGCGCTGCCGCTGCGGCTTCCCGTACGGGCTGCGCCCATGATTCCAAGTCCCAGCATCACGGCACCGATGACACCCACCCATACCGGTGGGACGCCGATCAATGTGGCGGCATAACACATCGCCCCCAGAAGGATCAGGGAGCCCAGGATGTAGAGGATCATTCTCATGGCGAAAGCGATTGAGCATGAGAAATGCCTTCGCCGACCTACACCGGGGAGTTCGTGCAATAAACTTAAAACCAATGGTTAACTCCAAACTGGCGAAGTTCCGCGAAACGTTTGATTGTCGCGCTTTTGCGATGAAAGCGCAATTTTCAAGGTGCAAAACGCCCTTCGGCTCGCCCATTGGGAATCAACGGAGCAGCTTCTCGTAGCTTGCGCGCTCTGTCGGGCTCAGATCGGCATTGAGGACCGCTTCTTTCACCGCTTCGGAGTCGTTGGTGTTCCAATTCCGTATGGTGGCTTCCATCAGCGCCGCCCTTTTGGCGGCATCCCCGATGGATAGGCCCCAGGAGAACGCCGTCTCGGGATCGTTCTGCCGGATGGCCTCCACCAGCGGTTGGATTGCCGCATCTTTCACACCACCGGCGGGCAGCATATGGATCCATTCCGCCGCCGCGGCGGGATCGTGCGTGCTCCAGTTCCGGACCACGGAGCTGGCGCCGGATTCCGCCGCCGCCCCTTCAGGCAGGCCGCCTACCCAGGCGGCGGCTTCCTGCGGATTTCTGCCCGCCCATTCGCCCGCCAGTTCCCCGGCGGCCGATTGCAGCACCGCGCCGGAGGTATTGCCCGGATTTTCCAACAGGGTGCGCAGCCGCTCCCCCGCGCCGGGGGCGTCGTTCCGCGCCTGGGCCGGCAGCAGCTTTGCCAACGCGGCGGTCTGTTCGTCGCCGGAGAGGGATTCCGCCCAGCGCAGGGCGGCTTCCGGGTCTCGCTTGCTCCAGGCGTCCGCAAGCGCCACCAGTGCCTGCTGGCGGTCTTTCGGGTCCTTCATCCCGTCCATCGCGCTTGCCGCCTCCTGCGGCGAAAGGGAGGCCATCTGCTCGATCGTCTGGCGGACCGCCTGGCTCCGCTCGGAAGCCGAATCGAGCGAATAGGCGAACTCCAGCGCCTGCTTCGGATCGTGCTGGGAGAGGGAGTACATGAAATAGCGGAAATCGTAATCGCCGCGCTGCGTGGGCGGGATCTCCTTGAAGAGCTTCATGGCGGCTTCCACGTCCTCCCCCACCATCGCCCCCGCCACGCGTCCCGCGATCCGGGAATGCTCCGCACCCTCGAATTGGGCCAGGATGGCCGCGCGCTCCGCAGGAGACTGCCAGCTGATCCCCCAGGCCAAATTTTGCAACGCGGAGTTGCGCGCGTTCCCCTTCGGCATCTCCAGGATCACATTGGCCGCGTCCCCGGGTGCCAGCCAGTCGAAGCGGTTGACGATCGCCGCCATCGCGGCCTCGCGTTCCGCCGGTTGGGTGATGCCCTTGGCCGCGTCCAGAGCCGCCGGGAGATCGGTATCGGCCCAGCTTTCCATCACCACGCCGAGCAACTCCTTCCGCATGTGAGCGGGCAATTCGTCAATCTTCTGCATGGCCGCCCGTGGGTCATCGCCCGCCATCCGGCGGCAATACGCCTTGTAGGCGGAGTTCCGCATGTCCAAATCGGTGGCCGCGGAAGCCCAGGACAAGAGCGCCTCGGGATCGGCGGCCGCCCAGGTGTTGAAAAGCCCCTCGCTGTTCCAGAAGGTGTCGCGCTGGGTAGGGGAAATCTTTCCCAACTCCGCGACGGCTTCCTCCGGAGAAATCTTGGCCAGTTCCTCGATGATCGAGGTGCGCACGTGATCCGGCAATTCCTTCATCCCGCCGAAGAGCCGGATCGCCTCCCGCGGATCTCTCCGCGAGGTGGCCCAGCTTGCCGCCGCAAGCGCCATCTGGCGCTCGCCCGCGGTGTCCAGTTCCTTCGCCAGCGAGATGGCGTCTTCCGGGTTCCTTTCCGCCAGCACGCCGAAGACGGCATCGTAGCTCATGGAGCGGAAGCTTTTCGAGGGAGAAGTCTTCACGAAAGCCAGGGCGGCCTCCGGATCGGCATCCGCCCATGCGGACAAGACGGAGTCGAGGAGTTCCGCCCGCTTGTAGTCGTAGCCGGGATTCTTCCGGAAATGCTCCCGCAGCTCCCCGGCCAGCTCGGAAAGCTTCTGCGGCGGCACGTCTTCCAGCGCCAGGGTGAGCCGGGCCTCGGCCACGCTGAAGCGCCCGCCGGATTTCATCAGTTCCATCAGGTCCCCGAGCGTGGTGGTGCCGCCCACCAGCCGTTCGCCGGATCTCGGGGAGCGCGCATCCGCACGGGAGGCCGTGTTCTTCGCCGCGGCAGATCCCGGCAGGGACGCATTTCCGCCCGGCCTCCCGATCAGGAACCCGCCAGCCAAACCGAGGACCAGACACACAACCGGAGCCGCCGCTTTATGCATGTTGCCACGAATGCCGGATCTTTTTCTCCCGGTCATCAAAATCCGCGCCATGTACGCCCGGCGCACGAAATTTTCACGATCCGGACTCCGGATCTTCACGGGGAACCCCGGCTTGACCCCGGCGCTCCCGTCCGTTCACTTGAACAAGTGCCGCCTGCGCCGCCCAAAACCCTGATCCAGACGCCGCTCGATGCCCTCCGGCGGCACTTCGGCCATGGCGGCTTCCTGGACGGCCAGGACCGCGTGATCTCGCAGATCGCCACCGGCCGGGACGGGCTGGTGGTCATGCCCACCGGCGGCGGCAAGTCGCTCTGCTACCAGTTGCCCGCGCTCTGCTTCGAGGGCGTGACCCTGGTGGTTTCCCCCCTCATCGCGCTGATGAAGGATCAGGTGGACGCCCTGGTTTCGAAGGGAATTCCTGCCACGCTGATCAATTCCACCGTGCCCTGGGAGGAGCAGAAGGAACGCCTGGACGGCATGCGCGGGGGGCGCTGGAAGCTCGTCTATGTCGCCCCGGAGCGTTTCCGCGCCGAATCCTTCCTGAACGCGCTGAAGGGCGTGGAGGTGTCCCTCTTCGCCGTCGATGAAGCGCACTGCCTCAGCCAGTGGGGGCACGATTTCCGGCCGGATTACATGCGTCTGGGCAAGGCTCTGGACAAAATCGGCAGGCCTCAGTGCGTGGCCCTCACCGCCACGGCCACGCCGGTCGTGCGGCAGGATATCCTGGAGGTGTTGAAATTGCGCGAGCCCTTCGAGGTCGTCAGCGGCTTCTCCCGGCCGAATCTCTCCCTGGCCATCACCCCGGTGGAGAAAAAGCAGCAGAAGTACGACCGCATCCGCGAGATCGTCTCCGCCCACAAGACGGGAATCGTGTATTGCGCCACCCGCAAGAAGGTGGAGGAAGTGGCGGAGGTGCTCGCCTCCTGGCGGATCCGCTCCGTCGCCTACCACGGCGGGATGAGTGATGCCGAGCGCGAGAAGGCGCAGAATATCTTCCTCCGGCGGAATGCGGATATCGCCGTGGCCACGAACGCCTTCGGCATGGGGATCGACCGCTCGGATGTACGTTTTGTCATCCACTTCGAGGTGCCGGGCAGCGTGGAGGCGTACTACCAGGAGGCCGGCCGCGCCGGGCGGGACGGGGAAGCGGCGCACTGCGAGCTGCTTTTCAACTACGCGGACACCCGCACGCAGGAGTTTTTCATCGAGGGCGCGAACCCCGGTGCAAGCACGATCCGGCAGATCTATCAATACCTGCTCAACCAGGCGGACAAGGATTACGAGGTCCACCGCAGCATCGAGGAAATCGCCGAAGGCGCGGACGTGAAGAATCCGATGGCCGCGGGCAGCGCGCTCGCCTCCCTCGCCCGGTCCGGTTACATCGAGCGCTTCGATGTCCCCGGCAAGCGCATGCGCGGCACCCGCCTGAAACGGCCCGATGTTTTCGCCCGCGCCCTGGAGCTGGACGAGGCCGCGCTGGAGGAAAAGAACCGCCGGGACCGGGAGAAGCTGAAATCGATGGTGGAGCTCTGCTACGCCCGCGCCTGCCGCCAGCAGTGGATTCTCGGCTATTTCGGCGAGGAGGACGCCGAGCCCTGCGGCAATTGCGACGTGTGCCGGGACAACGGCGGTGGCGAGATGCGCGCTCCCACCGCGGAGGAAGACATCATCGTGCGGAAGGCCCTCAGCGGTGTCGCCCGCATGTCCCGGAAAACCGCCGCGGGTTGGGAGGGGAAATTCGGCCGCGGGAAGATCGTGCAAATGCTCTGCGGCAGCCGCTCGCAGGAGATCCTTTCCGCCGGGCTCGACCGGCTCAGCACTTACGGAATCCTCAAGAACCAGGGCACGGGCTACCTGAACGCCCTCCTGCGCGCGCTGGGGGACACCGGCCTGCTGCGGGTGGAGACGGGGGAATACCCGCTCCTCACCCTGACCGAACAGGGCGAAAAGGTGATGAAAGGCGCCGCGAAATACCGCCTCGCCTGGCCTCCTGCCGCCTCGGCCGCCGCGATCGTGACCAGCTTGCCGGACCAGGGCTTCGATCCCGCGCTCTACTCGCTACTCCGCGACCTCCGTGCCGGGATTTCCAAGCGGGAGGATGTGCCTCCGTACGTGATTTTCAGTAACAAAACCCTGGAAGCCCTCTGCCGCTACCGGCCCGCCACGGTGGAGCAGGGGCTCGCCGTTCCCGGCGTGGGCGAGGCGAAGGCGCAACGCTACCTGCCCGTATTCCTCCGGGCGCTCGGGGATTGGGGCAAACGGTGAATTATCAGCCCTCCGGCACCTCCGCGCCGTTGTCGATCCAGATCCGCATTTGCTCCACGAATTCCGCGTGGCTCAGCGGCGGCAGGCTGCGGCCCTCGCCGGGATCCCAGCCCCACAGGACCAGCTTGTCCTCCGCCACGTGGTGGAAGATCTGCTCCAGGGTTTTTCCGCCGTTCCGGGCCGGGTCCTTGAGTTGCGCGGCCAGTTCGGCGGGGGTTTTTCCCTCGAAGACCATCGGCATTTCCGGCGGGGGCAGGTGCCACACCGGGTTGCCGGGAGGCATGTTTTTCCCCGGCAGGTTGCTTTCCTGGTGGCAGTTCGTGCACTTCATCGCGAAGTGGCCCTTGCCCTCCGGGCCGGCTTTCACGTTCTGAAGATGCGGATGGCTGTCGTCCCCCTGCAAGGGAGCATTTCCCGCCGGGTGGCAGTTCATGCAGCGCGGGTGCATCAGCACCTTGTAGGCCTCCTTGAAGGCGGCGCGGGAGAGTTCCGCATTCTTCCCGCCGGGGTTCTCTTCCTGGCCGTGCAGGTGAAGGGCGACCCCCGCCGCGGCCAGGATGGCAAGCCGCTTCGCGTGTTTTCCGGTGTTTCGCTTCATGGCTTCAGGCGCGTTCGAGGTCTTCCGGACGCAGGGGCAGTTCGCGAATCCGTTTTCCGGTGGCGGCGAAGATCGCGTTGCAGACCGCCGGCGCGAGCGGGGGAACGCCGCATTCCCCGGCTCCGCCCATCTTCGCCGTGCTCGGCACGATGTAGGTCTCCACCAGCGGGGTCTCGTGCATCCGCAGGACCTGGTAATCGTGGAAATTCCCCTGTTGTACCCGCCCGTCCGCGAAAGTGATCTTGCCGTAGAGAAGAGCGCTTAACGCGAAGACGATGCCGGATTCCATCTGCGCCTTCACCCCGTCGGGGTTCACCGCCAGGCCGCAATCGATGGCGCAGACCACGCGGTGGACCTTGAGCCCTCCTTCTTTCGATACGGAAACCTCCGCCACCTGGGCGACGAAGCTGCCGAAGCTCTCGTGCACGGCCACACCGCGGGAGATTCCTTCCTTCGGCGGCGTGTCCCATCCGGCTTTCTCCACCGCCAGATCGAGCGCCGCCAGATGGCGCGGGTGTTCCTTCAACAAGGCCCGCCGGTATGCCACCGGATCTTTCCCCGCCGCATGGGCGAGTTCGTCCAGCAGGCTCTCCATCACGAAGCCGGTGTGGCTGTGCCCCACCGAGCGCCACCACAGCACGGGAATGCCCGTCTCCGGTGAATGCAGTTCCACCCGCCGGTCCGGGACTTCCGCGAGATAGGGCGAGTCCGCGACGCCTTCCACGGAGGTGGCGTCCACGCCGTCCTTGATCATCATCGGTTCGAAGGGCGTGCCCGCGGCGATGGATTGGCCCGCCAGGACATGCTGCCAGGCCTTCGGCCGCCCTTCGCCATCCAGGGCGATCTTCGCCCGGTGGAGGAAGGCCGGGCGGTAGTAGCCGCCGCGCACGTCGTCCTCGCGCGTCCACATCACCTTGACCGTCTTGCCGCTGGCTTTCGCCACTTCCACCGCCTCGGAGATGAAGTCGGAAGTGGCGGTGGCGCGGCGGCCGAAGCCTCCGCCCAGGAAAGTGGTGTGGATTTCCACCTGCTCCGGCTTCAGCCCGGTGATCCGCGCCGCGTTCTGCTGGTCCACCGTCTGGAGCTGCGTGCCGGTCCAGATCTCGCACTTCTGCGGCGTGATGCGTACCGTGCAATTCAGCGGCTCCATCGGGCAATGGGCCAGATAGGGAAGGAAATACTCGGCTTCGACGACCTTCGCGCCCTTGCCGAGACCGGCGGCGACATCCCCGGCCCGGTTCGCCACGGCTCCGTCCGTCCCGGCGAGCCGCGCGAGATCCTCGCGGAGCTTCGCGCTGTCGTGCCCCGCGTTCGGCCCGGGATTCCATTCCACCTTCAGGGCGTCCCGCCCGAGCTTTGCGGCCCAGAAGTGATCCGCGAGCACCGCCACGCCGGAAGGAACCTGCACGACCTCCCTCACGCCGGGCACCGCCTTCGCAGCGCTTGCGTCGAAGGCTTTCACGCTGCCTCCAAAGAAGGGCGGGCGCTCCACCACTGCCACCAGCATGCCGGGCACCTGTACGTCGATGCCGAACTTCGCGGTCCCGTTCACCTTTTCCGGGCTATCCAGGCGCTTCTTCCCTTTGCCGATGATCTTCCAGTCCTCCGGCTTCTTGAGCTGCACCTTGTCCGGTAGCGGGAGCTTGGCCGCGGCCTCCGCCAGTTCGCCATAGCCCGCCTTGTTGGTACCTGAAATGACGAAACCGTTCTCCGTCCGGCATTCCTCCGGCTGCACGCCGAATTTTATCGCCGCCGCTTCCACGAGCAGAGCCCGCGCCATCGCGCCCACCTGCCGGTAGCGGTCGAATTCGGAATGCGTGCTGGTGGACCCGCCGGTGATCTGGATGCCGAAGGCGGTGTGGAGGTAGGCGGGCGCGGCGGGCGCGTGCTCGGCTTTCACCTTCGCCCAATCCGCATCCAGTTCCTCCGCGATCAGCATCGGCAGGGTGGTCCAGATGCCCTGGCCCATTTCCACGTGGGCGAGCAGCACGAGCACGGAGCCGTCCGCGCCGATCCGCAGGAACGCGTTCGGGGCGGGCAGCTTGGGAGGCTCTCCCTGGGCCTGTGCACGCTTGGCCGGGGCCACGGTGAAGCCGATCACCAGCCCGCCCGCGAGCAGGCCGCCCGCTTTCAGGAAATCCCGCCGCCCGGTCAGGGGTCGAGTGCTCATTCCGCACCTCCTTCCGCTGCCATTTTCGCCGCCCGGTGGATCGCGCAGCGGATGCGCTGGTAAGTGCCGCAGCGGCAGAGATTGCCGCTCATCGCCAGATCGATGTCCTCGTCGCTCGGCTCGGGCTTTTCCCTCAGGAGCACCGCGGCAGACATGATCTGGCCGGATTGGCAGTAGCCGCACTGCGGCACGTCTTCCTCCATCCATGCGAGCTGGAGCGGGTGCGTGCCCTCCGGGGAGAGGCCTTCGATGGTCGTCACCTCTTTTCCCTCCGCGCGGGAAAGGGGCGTCACGCAGGAGCGCACCGCCTCGCCGTCCAGGTGGACCGTGCAGGCCCCGCACTGTGCCATCCCGCACCCGAATTTCGTCCCGGTGAGGTGGAGCATGTCCCGTATGACCCATAGCAGCGGCGTGGCGGGATGTGCATCCACGGCGTGCTCCTTCCGGTTCACTTTCAGCGTGATCATTGCGGGCGAAAACTTGTTTTCAGGAGTGGCTGGATCGGGCGGAGCGAACTCTTTCCGATCCCAAGCCATCATCCTTAGCAGAAATCCGGGCTTTTGCACATGGTGTTCTTCTCCCAAGGGTATTGTGACGATTTTGTAACGCTATCTGCCCGGACTGGTGACGAAGCCGCCCCGGATGCTTGGTGTATCAAGCGGTCCCGCGGCTTGGATTCCGAACATCACCCGTTCGGGTGGCATGGCGGCTCACGAATTGCGTTGAATCCGCGCAAATCATTGATAAATCGTCAGCAATGATCCCGGTGAAACCCAGATTTCCGGGGCACAAGTTCTTCCCCTTGCTCGCTGCTTGCCTGCCCGGAGTCCTCCCCTGGCAAGGCGGCGCGCAGGAAAGCGGACTGAATGCTCCCCAAGCGGTCGCTCCTTTTTTCGGCGGTGCCTTTCCGACCGCCGCTCCAGGCCAGGCGACCGGCTGGAATGTCGAGAATGCCTTCCCGAACCTGACCTTCGTCGATCCGCTCTGGCTCGCGGAAATTCCCGGAACGAACGAGCTGCTGTTGGTCGGGAAAGACGGCTTCATCCGGCGCTTCGCGAATGATCCGGAAGTGACCCAGACGGAAGTGGTGGACGTGCTCGATTGGCGTCAGCACACCCAGACCTCTGAAGACCAGGGCTTCTACTCCCTCGTCTTCCACCCGGAATTCGGCGTGGAGGCTTCGCCGAACGCGAACCACGTGTATGTCTGCTACAATCACGATCCCCAGTTGGCCGGAGCGGATTCGAACCATTCCTACTGGCGGGTCACGCGGTTCACCTGGGACCCGGAGACCGGGACGATCGATCCCGCCAGCGAGTTCGTGCTGATGAACCAGTACGACCGCTGCCGCTGGCACAACGGCGGG
>CBFGVD010000030.1:0-13436 GCA_965651965.1 uncultured Verrucomicrobiaceae bacterium
CAGGAAAGCGACATCCCTTTCCCGGTCGATGACGCCCACATCATCCTGGTGGACGACGTGCTCTTCACCGGCCGCACCATCCGCGCCGCGCTGGATGCCCTCTCCGACTACGGCCGCCCGGCCAAGGTGGAGCTGGCCGCATTGATCGACCGCGGACACCGCGAAATGCCCATCCAGCCGGACTACACCGGCATCCGCCTGGAAACCGCACGGCACGATCACGTATATGTTTCCTTGGAAGCTTGCGATGGAGAAGACAAGATCGAGATCGTAGAACGCAAGCCGGACTGAACCATGCTTCCCGAACGCCGGAAATCCGCCGAGGAAATCGCGAAACTTCGCGAATCGATGGGTATTCCCGGCGCTGCCCCGCAGGAGCTCGCGCCGGCGGCTTCTCCCCCGGAGGAGGAAGATCCTCCTGCCGCGGAGGACGCGCCCCCTCCTCCTCCGGCGAAACCGGTGCGCTCGCTGCGCAAATCCGAGCAGCAGGCGCCCGCCCCCGCCGCAGCTCCGGCGAAGATTGCCCCGGTGGATAAAGGCGCTGCCATCCCGGCCCGCCGCCGCAGCGAGCGGGAACTGTTGGAAATGCGCCGCGCCCAGGCCGCTCCGCCGGACCGCTCCATCGCCTATATCAAGAATCTCGCCGTGCCCTGGCCCCTGGTCGTCCTGGGCTATCTCCTGCCGCTGTGCGGGGCATTGCTCGGCTGGCTCTCCGTGTGGACACCCACGGTCATGGAACCGGATTTCCCGGCCATGTGGATGGCGGACCTTTCCCGCAAGCCCTGGCTCGGTACCGCCGGGTTGGCGGCCCTGGTCGTGTGTTGCACGGCGGGTCTCCTGCTCGCGGGCTGGTTCGCGTGGAAGAAGCCGCGGTCCCGCCACCACGCGGGCTTCATCACCATCATCGCCGTTTTCACCGCCGTATTCGCCGTACTCCTCAAGTTCGCACCCGCGCATGGCCCGTAAGGACCTCCTCGATATCAGTTCGCTGGACCGGGAAGAGATCGATCTCCTCCTGGACCAGGCCGTTCCCTTCAAGGAACTCTTCACCCGTTCCGTCAAGAAGGTACCCGCCCTGAAAGGGAAATCCGTGCTCATGCTCTTCTACGAGCCGAGCACCCGCACCCACTCCTCTTTCGAGGTCGCCGCCAAGCGGCTCTCCGCGGACGTGACGAATTTCGACGTGCCCCACTCCTCCGTCGTGAAGGGCGAATCGGTGCGGGAAACCATCGAGACCCTCCAGGCGATGCGCACGGATTACATCGTGGTCCGCCACGGCCGCAGCGGCTTGCCGGGCATTATCGCCGGGATGACGAAGGCCAGCGTGATCAACGCCGGGGACGGTGCCCATGCCCACCCCACCCAGGCGCTGCTGGATGCCTTCACGCTGAAGGAGGTCTTTCCGGAACCCGCGGGCAAAAAGGTGCTCATCATCGGGGATATTCTCCACAGCCGCGTGGCCCGCTCCACGAGCACCATCCTCAAGCGCCTGGGCGTGCAGGTGGCCTACCTGGGCCCCGGCTCCCTGGTGCCGAAGTCCGGACCGGAAAACATCCTCCGCTTCACCGATTACCGGGAGGCCATGAAGTGGAAACCGGATGTCGTCTATCTGCTGCGCGTCCAGATGGAGCGGCAGGACGTCCAGTATTTCCCCAGCCTGAGGGAATATCACCGCGTTTACGGCATCACCGCGGAGCGCCTGAAGCAGCTCGACGGCGAGGGCATCCACCTGATGCATCCCGGCCCGGTGAACCGCGGGGTCGAGCTTTGCGACGCGGCCATGGACTACTCCCGCAGCCTGATCAACCGGCAGGTGGAAAACGGCATCGCCGTCCGCATGGCGGTGCTCTACTGGCTGAAGCCCGAGGAGGAGGAGTGAGCCGCCGCCGGGTCCCTCCGGCCGCCCCTCAGAATGTTGCAAGGCGGGTTTGTCATTTTAAGAACGTCCGCTAGTCTCCGCGCCGTGAGCGATCCCTCCGATGAGCTGGCCAAGCGCCTGCTGTCCGCATTCGAGCTGGGCCCGTCCTGGGCCCGGAGCGATGCACCGGCGAAAAAAACTCCCGAGTTCCGCGACGATGACGCCCCGCGCGAGCGGCGCGACCGCGGGGAACGCGGCGGCCGACGCGACTTCGACCGCCGCGACGGCGGCGATCGCAGGGACGGGCGCGGCGGCGGGGGGCGCGGGGATTTCCGCCAGCGCGGGGGAGGGGATCGCGACCGCCGCCACGGCGGAGGCCGGGACTTCGGCCCGCGCGAGCTGCCCCAGCCGGCGGAAGGCGTGCGCGTGACCCTGAGCCCCGCCGCGGAGGCCGTGCACCTGGTCGTGCGGGAGATCCACCACGTCGCGCGCGTGTATTCCCTCTACGATGTCGCGCAGATCCTGCTCGCCGGGAGGGAGCGCTACCACCTGCAATTCAGCCTTTCGGACAAGGCGAAACCCTTTTACGCCTCGCTCAAGGACCAGTCCTTGTGGCTGACGAAAGAGGAGGCCGTCGCGCATTTCTGGCAGTCGGACATGGCGGCGGAGTACTACGAATCCGGGGAAACGGAAGCCGAGCCGCCCGCCGGGAATTTCCAGGTCGTGGCCCGCTGCGGCATGAGCGGCGAATGGCTCGGCCCGCCGAATTTCCACTCCTACCAGACCACGCTGCGCCGCCTGCACCGGGAGCGTTTCTCGAACCTTCCCTTCGAGGTGTATGCCTCGCGGGTCCGGACCGAGCGCGGCGAGGAAGCGGTGAACGCCTGGCTGGACACGATGCGCAAGCGCGTGCGCTGGCGGGCGAAGGGCGCGGACGATTCCGCCTGGCGCTTCGACCGCAGCGAAATCGAGCGCGATTTCGCGACCCGCGTTTTCCCGGAGGTCTTCCAGGAAGTCCGCGGGGCGGAAGTCTCCGGAGACATCCCGGCGAAGAATCTTTCCCCCGGGCTTCTGGCCTGCGTCCGCATTGCCGGTTCGCACGCCCGCAAGCACCCGGCCATCCTGATTCCCGCCATCTGCCGCCTCCTGGAGGCGGAGCACCTCTCCGTCTTCAAGCGGGAGGGCAAGCTTTTCACCGGTCCCGCCCGGCCGCACCCGCTGACCACGGATGCCGTGCTCGCCGAGCGCCCTGCCGCGATCGTGAAGTGGCTGGAAGAAAACCCCGATTCCAAGCTCTCCAAGCTCTGGGAAGGCGTCCTTCCCGAAGGACAGGCGGAGCCGGGCAAGGAATGGCTGGCCGATCTTTTCTGGCTGCTCACCCAGGGCCACGTGCTGCTTTTCGCGGATGACATGCTCGTCCTGCCGCGCCGCCGCGCTCCTCAGGCCGCACCTGCCGGGCGGGAGAAAGCCCCCGGCGAAAAGCCCGCCAAAAAGAAGAAGCGCAAGAAGCGGAAAAAGGCCCGCAAGCCCCGCGTGGCCCTGCCAAGCCAGGCGAAGCTCATCCGCACGATCACCCGCATGTCCCCGACCCGCCTCAAACAGCTCCGCGGCCCGGCGCTGATCTGGAAGCGGCGCCTGGAGAAACGCGGCAAGATCGCGTCCCTCGTCGAAGACTGAAGCCTCCCAGGCGGCGCAGCCGCTTCGGGAGTGCGAGGGGCTCTTTGGACTGCGGCGGCACGACGCCGCTTTCGGGCAAATAACCTCTACCGCGCCGCGCCTCCCCGGAATCGACATGTCGATTCCGCCCAAGCGTCCCCGGGCCGTTCCATGCGCAAGGCCAAAGCGCAATCCCGCCCGCGCATTCCCAGGCGGGCTCCGACCCGCCGAGAATCCTCCCGCTTGCAGGAAGCGCCGGATCTTGGCATTCCCCGGGGGTGCGTATCATTGCAGGAAGCGCCGGACGGCTCGCGATCAAGGTGCCGAAGGCCGTTGCCCGGCCGACGACCGACTTTGTCCGCCAGGCGATTTTTTCCATCCTCGGCCCGAAGGTGGAGGAGGCCGCCGTGCTGGATCTCTTCGCCGGTTCCGGAGCCATCGGCCTGGAGGCGCTGAGCCGGGGCGCGGCTTCCTGCGTCTTCGTGGACGAGCACCGGCAGGCGGAAACGGTGATCCGCGAAAACCTGGAGAAATCGAAGCTCCAGGGCGGCCGGGTGGTCCGCGCGGATGTCCACGCGTGGCTGGCGCGGGATGCCGGGAGCTACGACCTGATCTTCGCCGATCCGCCCTACGCGAAGTATCCCGGGGACCGGGACCACCTGAAGGAGCTGATGGCAAAGCCCGCCCTGCACGCGCGGCTGGCGGAAGGCGGCTGGTTCATCGCGGAGTGCGCGGCTTCCTCCCGCTCGCCGGAGGCTCAGGGCTGGGCCCTCGCGGACCGGCGCGAATACGGCGGCAGCGCCATCCTGCTTTACGCTGCGGCGGGGGCTTCCTAGCCTGCCCGCGATGCCGTTCCGCCTCGTTCTCGGGCTCTACCGCCTGCTGCTCCCGCTGTTTCTCCTGATCGCGCTGCCGGGCTGGCTCTTGAAAATGGGCAGGCGCGGCGGCTTCGGCAGCGGGCTGCGGGAGAGGTTCGCTTTTTACACCGTGCCGGAAGACGAGGAACCCTGCGGCGCGGTGCACCTGCACGCCGTGAGCGTGGGGGAGGCGATGATCGCGGTGAAACTGATCCGCGCCTGGCAAGAGCGGCAGCCCGGCAAGCGCTTCGTCCTGGCCACCGGCACTTCCACCGGGCACGCGGTGGCGGTGGAGGCGGCGCTGCCCGGCGTGCGGGTGACTTACTCGCCGGTGGATTTGCCGCCCTGCGCGGCGCGTTATCTGGATCGCTTCGAGCCTTCCCGGATCGTGCTCGTGGAGGGGGAGGCATGGCCGGAACTGCTGCTCGCGTGCCGCAAGCGGGGCATCCCCGTGTGTCTGGTGAATGCCCGGCTTTCCCCGCGTTCGGAGGCCCGCTACCGGAAGGTCGCCGCATGGGTACGTCCCGTTTTCGGGATGCTGGATGCCGTCGCGGCACAGGAGCCCGGCGATGTCCCGCGCTGGGAGGCGCTCGGCGTGGCACGGGAGAAGATCACCGTGACCGGAAGTTCGAAATTCGATCCCGGTGCCGCCGTCTTGCCCGCGCGGCGGCCGGAATTCGCGGCGATGCTGGAGGCCTTCGGCCCCGGTCGCCCGGTCGTGCTCGCGGCCAGCACCCATGGCGCGGAGGAGGCTTGGATCGGCCGGGTGCTGCGGGAAGAAGCGGGTCTGCTCTACGCGGTGGTCCCGCGCCATGCCGAGCGGCGGGAGGAGGTGAAGGCCGCCCTGGAGAAGGAGGGCTTCGAGGTCGTGCTGCGCTCGGCTTTCCGTGCGCCCGGGAATCCGGCCGCGACCTGCTTCGTGATCGACAGCACCGGGGAACTGCGGGACTGGACGGCCCACGCGGACCTGGTGGTGATCGGGAAGAGCATCCTGGGGCGGGGCGGGCAGAATCCCGCGGAGGCCATCCTCGCGCGCCGCCCCTTGCTCTTCGGCCCGCATATGGAGAATTTCGAGCCGCTGGCCTCGTCCCTGGTCGCGGCGGGCGGCGCGGTCCGCTTCCGCGATCCGGCCGGGCTCGGGAAGGGAGTCCGGAAGTTGCTCGCGGACCCCGCCGCAGCGGCGCGGATGTGCGATGAAGCCGCAAGGGTCCTTTCCGTCCACGAGGGAGCGACCGCGAGAATCCTGGACCTCTTGGAGACGGCAGGCTGAAACCGGCGGAGCCGCGGCCCTATTCCTCGGGTTTCTCCTGAAAAACCGGCAGCGGGCCCGCCGGATTCAATTCCGCCGGGGCCTTCAGGCTGAAGCTCCGGTTCTCCCCGGCCTTGAAGGTGCCGAAGGCGACGGGCACCACCGTGAGCCGGATCTCCGGCGTGTCCCCGCCCTCGAGCTTCCCGACATGCAGGAGCATGGCGCAGTTCGGGAATTTGGACACCGTCAGCATGTCTCCCGGAGCGATCCAGCCCGGGGCCCGGGTGTCGTCCGTGGGGAAGAGATACTCGATCGTCACCGGCCAGGGCGCGGGCTTGGTGAATTCATCCGGAGCGATCATCGCCCGCGCCCGGACGGCGAAGCCGGGGTGGAAAAGGTCCTCCTGCCCGAGCGTGCGCACTTCCTCCACGCGGAAATTCCCTTCCGCATACTGGATCAGCTTCGGCTCCTTCAGGTTGGTCAGGTAGTTCCGCATCAGCGCCGCGTTGAAGCGGTCCAGTTCCTCCGGGGAGAGCCCGGCGTAGCGGCGGTAGAAGGCGCGCGGGTCCGCGGAATCCCCGGCCGGGGCTTCCAGCTCGGTCAACGCCTTGGGGGCCTCCGTCCGGCCGAGCTTGCGCAGGATCCGGTAGTTGCGCGGGATTTCCGGGTGGTTGAAGACATGCAGGCAGAGCAGCCAGCTCAGCACCGCCAGGCAGAGGGCCAGCACGTTCGCCAGGGTCCACCAGTAGTAGGCGGGCGGACGTTTCTTTTTCGGCGGCGGCTGCTTGTCCCGGGGCATCGCTTACTTGCCGCAGTCTTCCGGCTCGGGCGTGGGTTCGGCGGCGGTTTCGAATGAAGTGCCGCAGCCGCAGGAGCGCGCCGCGTTGGGATTCTCGATGCGGAAGCCCGCGTCGTTCAGATCGTCGCAGTAGTCGATCCGGCAGCCGGAGAGCTTGGAGGCGCTGTCCGCCGCCACGATCACCCGGGCCCCCGGCAGATCCAGGATCTCGTCGCCCTCGCCGGGCGCGGCGATCTCCATGACGTATTGCCAGCCCGCGCAGCCGCCTTTGGTCACGGCCAGGCGCAGCCCGCTCCCCGGCGCGGCTCCCTTGCGTTCCAGCAGGGCGCGGAGTTCCCCGGCGGCCTTGTCGGTAATCGAAATCATCTCCGCCGGAGTGATACGCCCGCCGGGCCGTGGCGCGAGCGAAAAACGGCCCGGCGGGATCGAATCAACCGTCCGGCACTGCCGCGTTCTTGGAAAAGGGGAGCACACGCGCCCCCGCGTGTCCCGGAGCGTGCCCTCGCGGTCCGGCGTCCACCTGGCGGGAGAATCCCGGGTCCGGGGAAACGTGCACCGGAACCGGCACGGCTTCGGGAAGGGAGACCGGTTTCCGGCGGGGGCGCCGGAAAGAGCACGCGGGGGCGCGTGCGCTCCCCTTCATGAAATCGCTTCGCTCAGCGCCCCGGCACGACGGCGGGCGGTTCCGCTTTGGCATAGGCCGCCGGGACATCCCGCCCGTCCAGGATTTCCAGCGAGGCCTTCATCCGTTGCAGGGATGCCTCGATCAGGCCGGGCAGGATTTTCTCGTAGGAGCGGGCCCGGGCTTCTTCCTCGTCGTCGAGGAGGGGAGGAGGCTTGCTCGTGTCCGCGAACGGATTGCCCTCATGCGGCCAGTATGAATTGCTCCGTATTTTTGAAATGCGCTCTACCACGCTGGTGACAAGCGGATCGGGCGCAAAACCGATAATTCTCACGGCACGCACTCTTTGTTCCGGAGACATGGGTTCGAGCAGATCCAGATAAGCCCTCCAGGTGGCTGCTCTCTTTTCGTCATCGCGAAGCGAATCGATCGCGAGATCGAGCTTCTCCTGATGTTCCTCGCTCAGGATGCGGAGCAACTTCCCACCCGAGTAAAAGATGCGTTCCCCTTCCTGCGCGTCCTGCAGGAAAAGCCCGGTTACATCGATCTTCGTTTGACCCTCGGCGATGACTTGGCTGGCCCAATCTTTGTCCTCCGGCCGGAGCGGCAGGCCATCGAGTAAGGAAGAGTCGATAAGAGGTAATTCGGAATGGGACTGGACTTGAATCGGCATCAAGCAGGTAGCAAGGAACAAGGGGAACCACTTCATGGCTTGGATGTTAGGGAGGAATGCAGCGGGGGCGATGCGATTTGATCCAAGCGGAACGGGCTGCCAACTCAAGGTTACGGGAAGCGGTGAAGGAAGGAGCCTCGTCCTGCCCTCGTGCGTAGATGGGAACCGCGGAGCCGCGGAGGCCGCAAAGGATCGCGGAGGAATCTGCGAACCGAGGACTCCGCGTTCCTCCGCGCCTCTGCGGTGAAACGGATCAGGGTTGCCGCGCGACGGCTCCCCTCTTGGCGCTTGGAACTTCGCCCAGTTGCCGCAGAATCCCGCCGTGTCCCGCATCCGTATCCTGCCCGAGATCCTTGCCAGCCAGGTGGCGGCGGGGGAAGTGGTGGAGCGGCCGGCGAGCGCGGTGAAGGAGCTGGTGGAAAACAGCCTGGATGCCGGGGCGCGGGAGGTGCTGGTGGAGATCCGCCGCGGCGGGGCGGCCCTGCTGCGGGTGATCGACGACGGTAGCGGGATGTCCCGCGACGACGCCCTGCTGAGCCTGGAGCGCCACGCCACCAGCAAGCTGGCGGAAGCGGCCGATCTGGCGGCGATCCGCACCCTGGGCTTCCGGGGGGAGGCGGTGCCCAGCATCGCCAGCGTCTCGCGTTTCCGCCTCGTCACCCGCGAGCCCGCCGCCGTTTCCGGCACGGAGATCGCGGTGGAGGGCGGGGTGATGCGGGACGTGCGGGAGGCGGGCTGCGCGCCGGGGACTTCCGTGGAGGTGCGGGACCTTTTTTTCAACGTGCCCGCGCGGAGGAAGTTCCTGCGTGCGGAAACGACCGAGGCGGCGCACATCGAGCACCAGCTCCGCCTGCACGCGCTGGCGGCGGCGGCGGTGCGCTTCCGCTTCCGCAAGGACGAGCGGGAGGTTTTCGACCTGCCGGGTGGGATGTCCCGCCTGGACCGGGTGCGCTGGATGACCGGCACGGAACTGGGCCGGGAGCTGCTGGAGCTGCCGCTTTCCCATGGCAACGGCATTTCGGTGGAGGGTTTCGTGCTGCCCGCAGCCCACGCCCGGAAGGGGCGCAGACACCAGTGCGTCTTCCTGAACGGCCGGCCGGTGGAGGATTCCGCGATTTCCCGAGGCCTGGCGGAGGGTTTCCGCGGCGGCTTGAGCGATGGCATGCACCCGGCCGCATGGCTGTGGATCGAGATGGAGCCTGCCCTGGTGGATGTGAACGTCCATCCGGCGAAACGGGAGATCCGCCTGCACCGGCCCCACGAGCTGCGCGATCTGCTGACCCACGCGGTGAAGGAGGGGCTGGCCCGCGCGGAGGCGGCGCGCCGCCCCGTACCCGCCGCTCCGGCCCGGCCGGTGGTGGGGGAGGCCGCCGCCCCGGTCCTCCGGGCGTGGCCAGCGGCGATCCCGGTGCAGCGGCAGTTCGAGGCCCTCGCGGCTCCCGCCGTCCCGCCGCCCGCCGCAACGGTAACTTCCGCAGATCCGGCGGCCCCGGTGGCGGGGAAAGTGCTGCCTTTCCGCTATGTCGGCAGCCTTCTGGACCGCTTCGCGATCCTTGAATCGGCGGATGGCCTGGTCTTGCTCGATCCCCGGGCCGCGCGGGAGCGGATCCTCTACGAACGCTGGCTGGCCGGCGCGGGGGAGCGGCCGGTGGAGAGCCAGACCCTGCTGGTACCCGTTTTGATCGAGCCCGGCCCGCGCGAATGCGAGCTGGCGCTGCGCCACCGGGCGGACTTCGCCACCGCGGGGATCGAGCTGGAGGACTTCGGTTCCGGCACCCTGCGGGTGGGCTCGCTGCCGGAGTTCCTCCGCATCGCGGATCCCCGGAGCTTCGTGACCGGTTTGATCGATGAACTTGCCGCCGGCCAACTCCCGGCGGCACGGGCGGCCTTCGAACTGCTGGCCAGGCTGCTCGCCCGGCGGGCCGCCATCGCGGAAGCTCCCCGCCCGCAGGAGGCGATGAAGCTGCTCGGCGTGCTCTTCGGCTGCGAATTGCCTTACTGCGCGCCGGACGGGCGGCCGACCCTGACGGAATTCTCGATGAGGGAGCTCGAGCGTCGCTTCGGCGGCGCCAAGGGCAGTTCTTTTTAGAAAAAATTCCGTGCCCGGGCATTTTCGATACCTGAATACTTCGGTTCGCTAAAAATTTCATTGTTCAGGGCCTTCCACCCTGCTTTGCTGAGGGGGTCCATGAGTTCGATCGTTCCGCGTCATTTCCCTGTCATGCCCTCCCGGCAGGGCGGGGAAATGGCGTTGGAGCGGAACTTGTTTTCATGGCCGATTTTGCGGCATTCCGGCTCGGATTCCACGGTGGTGTTCGCCGCGGATTTCCCAGCACGAGGGCTTCTTTATCAAGGGTTTGCCCCTGTGAAGGGGCCTTAGACAGCAAATCTTTCAGGGTGTTCAAAATTTCGTTAGAAATTTCTTGTTTGAATCTCCTGATAGTCCATACTGCCCGGCGAAGAGCCCCGGCTGGGGTTGATTTTTTGAAAAGCCGTTCATGAAGCTGCCCTGCTCCATACTCGTCGCTTTTGCGGCCGCCTCGTTGCCGGTCACGGCAGCGTCGCTGCTGGGAGAGCGTCTGGAGGAGCTGCACGACTCGCTGCTGGAGAACCGGCGGGAGGCTTTGCCCGGGCTGAGCGATCCCTTCGGCACGCCGGACCGCGCGCGGCTGGTGGTGGAGGATTCCGCGGAATCGCTGCGGGTCTTCCGCGGCTGGCGGAGCAACGTGGTGGGCACGGTCTTCTGGATCGGCGAACTGCCGACGCAGAACAACCCGGTGCCGAACACGGCGAGCGCCTGGGACATGAACTGGCAGGCGAATTTCGGCGGCTACGATCATCCCGAGCGCCGCAAGGGCTATTTCCCGGCGGGCTTCGAGCCGCGGTTGAATCCTTTTTACATCGCCCTGCCCTACAACGACATCGGCAAGGACGGCCGGCACCGCCCGGAGGCCTCCGAGGTGATTCCCTGGTTCTGGCGCGATTACCGCGGCGAGGGGATCTCCGTCTGCAAGGGCCGCTGGGTGGCCATCCACCGGGAAGGCAAGGTCTGCTATGCCCAGTGGGAAGACGTGGGCCCCTTCGAGGTGGACCACTGGCAATACGTTTTCGGCGACGAGAGCCCGCGCGGCAACCGCAACAACGCGGCGGGGATCGACCTGAGCCCGGCGGTGCGAGATTACCTCGGCTTCCGCAGCGGCGAACGCGTCCAGTGGCGCTTCGTCGAGTCCCGCGACGTGCCGCCCGGCCCTTGGAGCGGCTGGGACGGCGGGCTACCGGGCCGCTGAACGAGAATTTCCCGACAAGCAACCTGACAATTGCTGTTCACACACCCGACCCTGACACACACACCCGGACGAGCGATCGTCCACCTTACATAAACCGAATCTGTCCGGAGAGACGAAGTCCCGCTCGTTTCTCCGGAGACCCGGCGGGGGCCTCTGTCCCGAGCGGGCATGGCTGGGCCTTTTTCAGGCCGATCCATGCCCGGCACCCCCGCCGGGTCCCCCTCTCCCCCGGGCAAGTCCCACGGCCCGGGGAACAAGGGAGAGGCTGAGGAGGCGCCACACCTGTCCACCCGAAACCAGCCATGAAAACCAGTCGTCCGGCTGCCCTTGCGGCAGTCCTCCTTGCCACCGGTGTGTCCGCACCGTGCGCGCTCGCCCAAGCCAACCGGCAGCCGACCATCCCGGTGGGCTCGCTGACCGCCTTCCCGACCGTCGTCCAGCCGGGAGTGCATCCCACCCTCACCTGGAACATCACCTACCCCTCGATCGTCCAGGACTTCGTGAAGGTGGACAAGAACCAGATCACCCCGAAGGAGACCCTGGATTGCCACATCCGCGTCCTGGGAGCGGGGGTGACGGTTTCCAATAGCAACGGCAGCAACCTGCAATTCGTCCCCACCCGGGCCGAGGTCAGCTACGGCGGGGGCTCGTACAGTCCGGTCTTCTACGGGAAAAATCCCGACGTGAAGCCGAACAAGGTGGTCTGGTCCCAGGAGGTGACCGCCGGCACCACGATCCGCTTCGGGGGGAAATACTACTACAACCGGAACTGGGGCCCGCACTTCACTTCCCAGAGTGGCACGAACAACGTCCGCACGCTGGTGAACGGGGACACGCCGCCGACGACCTATCCGCTGCACACCGCGCCGACGCTGGAGAGCTTCATCAAGCCCTATCTGGACGAGGAAGGAAAAGTGAAGATCGGCCCGATGGACGTGATCGTCTTCATGGAGCTGACCCACCACGATTCCCAGAGCTACGATCAGGGCTACGACCTGCAGGACATGGTGCTGCTGGTGACCTTCCGCACGAAGAACAACAACGGCCACGGCAACAACGTGGACGGGGTGGATTCCAGCAATCCGGGAGACGCGCCCTTCACGGACAGCGATCCGACGGTGGACGACGAGAATTGAGCCCGGACTTCACAGCACCCAGACCATGAAGACGAGCACCACCATTCTCGCGCTCACCTTGCTGGCGGCCGCCGGCGCCGCGGGCCAGCAAGCCCCGGGCCGCCTGAAGATGCGGGACGCGATGACCCACGACCAGATCGTCGAGATCACCCGCAAGGCTGCCGCGGAAAAGACCGAGCCGGTATTCCAACCGGTCGAAGGAAAGGATCCGTCCGTCGAGAACCGGCCCGCCGACCTGATCAGCCGCTCGGACATCCTTTGCTACCGCGGGGTGGCCACCCTGGTTCCGAAGCGTGCCATCCTGCACGTGCCGAAGAACCTGGCTTCCAGGATCGGCATGCAGGACGGTGCGAAGATCGTCAACTGGCAGGAGTTCCTGACCGCCAACCGGGCCTGGATCACCACCACGAACGTCTCCCGCATCCAGGCGGAAGGCAACGAGCCGATGTCCGAGGCGACGGTGGAATCCTTCGCCAAGGAAACCCGGCTCGTGGTGGCCGTTTATCATGAGGGGCCGATCTCGGTCCTGCCGCTGAAAGTTCCCGAAGTCCCCGAAGAAGCTCCAACCGCAGCCGCAAAATGAAGATGTCGCCCTTGTCTTCCCTTGTCGCCCTGGCCCTCCTGCTGCCCGCATACGGGCAGGGGTCCGGCGTGGCTTTCACCAACTTCGTGCGCCAGGTGCAGCTCCCCTCCGGCGTGGAGAAGGACATGGACGCCGGGCCGGTCTCGCCCGCGGGCGGAGCGCTCTCCCCGCTCGCGATCGATCCCGGCGGCGCCCGCTTCGAGCTCTGGACGGTGAAGAACACCAACCCGCCGACGAGCTACCTGCTGGACAGCCGCTACGTGGGCACGTACGTGCCGATCGCGCAGGTCCAGATCGAAACGGGGGATCCCTATCCCATCATCCCGCGGACCCGCGCGGACCAACCTTTCAAGGTTCATGTCACGCTGAGCGAACTGCTCCTGGACCCGAACGCTCCCGAGGCCTCCCGCATGGTGGATTTCTTCCACCACGTGCAGTCTTACGGCACGAATGGCGACGGCGTGAACATCGACCGGACCCAGGCCACGCTGGAAGGCAAGGTGGTGCTGAACCAGAACGGCATCCAGACCTACAGCTACACGATCAACCAGGTGCCCGGCGCGAACCGGGCGAAAGTCCGCGGGGAGGAACGCTTCTCGGTGTATTCGCTGTTGGACTACCAGGCTCCGGCCTCCCAGCTCGCTTCCCAGTTCGTCCAGATCTGGCCGGTGGCGGACGGGTCGATCGAGGGGATCGAGAACAGCCAGTTGATCCGC
>CBFGVD010000031.1:0-13189 GCA_965651965.1 uncultured Verrucomicrobiaceae bacterium
TTACGGCCAGGACCGCGATTACCCCGTGGCCTACGAGCCCTCCGGCAACGACTTCTTTTCCCCCGGCCTGAATGTCGCGGACCTGATGCGCCGGGTGCTGCCCGCCGCGGAATACGCCGTCTGGCTGGAAGCTTATTTTCCCGGCCTGGCGAAGGGGCAGGCGGGCAATCTGCTGACGCCGGTGAAGGTGAGCGATCCCACGGACGGCCACCTGATCCATCTGGCCGGGCTGAACCTCAACCGCGCCTGGACCATGAGGGGAATCGCCTCCGCTCTGCCGGAGGGCGACCCGCGGCGGCAGGTCCTGGGCGAGGCCGCCGCGCGGCACACGGAGGCCGGGCTGGCCCTTGTCTCCACGGGGCATTACGAAGGCGAGCACTGGCTCGGGTCCTTCGCGGTGTATCTCCTGAGCGGGGTGGGGGTGGAGTGATTTTCGCCGCGGGAAAGGATTGAGGGGAGGGTCGCCTCTGGTTCTACAGCTCCGAAGGGGCGAGAGAGACTCTGGGGCTGCTCCGGTCCTTGCGGATTTTCGCGCCCTTTCGAGGTGAAAACCCCGCGCTTTCCCTCCCCTGAAAAAGCAGCGCCGGGATCATCTTTCCCCTTTTCCCGCCCGCGTTTCCCGCTCCACGGTCCCGGCGTGCCCGCCGTCACGAATATCGCCGCCTATCGCTTCGCGCGGATGGAGGACCTGAAGTCCCTGCGCGAACGCCTGCTCGCTTTCTGCAAGGAGCGCGCCTTGAAAGGCACCATCCTGCTCGCGCCGGAAGGGATCAACCTGTTCATCGCGGGTGCCGCGGAGGGCGTGGCGGAGCTGGTGGCGGAGTTGCGCAAGCTGCCCGGCCTCGAGGATCTGGAGCCGAAGTACAGCGAGAGCGCGGAGCAGCCTTTTTCCCGCATGCTGGTGCGCCTGAAGAAGGAGATCATCGCCTTCGGCGTGGAGGGAATCGACCCCGCGCGCCATACCTCCCCGCGGATCGAGGCCCGCCAGCTCAAGCAGTGGCTGGACGAGGGCAAGCCGGTGATCCTCTACGACACGCGCAACGACTACGAGGTGAAGCTGGGCACCTTCCGCGGGGCGATCCCGGCGGGGATCGACCACTTCCGCCATTTCCCGGAGGCGGTGGCGAAGCTGCCGGAGGAGATGAAGGACGCGCCCGTGGTGACCTTCTGCACCGGCGGGATCCGCTGCGAGAAGGCCGCGCCCTTCATGGAGCGCGCGGGCTTCCGGGAGGTTTACCAGCTCGAGGGCGGCATCCTGAAATACTTCGAGGAAGTGGGTGCCGACCACTACGAGGGCGAGTGCTTCGTCTTCGACCACCGGGTGGGGGTGGACCCCGCGCTGCGGGAGACGGGCTCGGCGGTGTGTTTCGCCTGCCAGGCACCGCTCACGGCGGAGGAGCAGGAGGATCCACGTTACGTTGTGAACCTGTCCTGCCCGCATTGCCACCGGCCGGAGACGGAGCAGCGGGAAGAGCGGCTGGCGCGCCGCCGGGAGGCCTTGCGCGCGGTCACGCAGCCGCTGCCCGGGAGCCTGCCCTACGAGAACCGCCGCCCGCTGCGGATCCCCGGGGAGCAGGACGGCAGGCCGGTGCTGGAGATCCTGGCCGCGCTCTTCCCGCACGTGGCGGAGAAGGAATGGCGCGCCCGGATGGCCGCCGGGCTGCTGCTGGATGGCCGCGGCCGCCCCGCTACAGCGGAGCAGACCGCCCGCGCGGGGGAGGAATGGGTGCGCGTGCTGCCCGGCACCGTGGAGCCGCCGGTGAATGCCGCGATCCGCCTGCTGCACGAGGACGAGGCGATCCTGGTCCTGGACAAACCCGCGCCGCTGCCGATGCACCCCTGCGGCCGCTTCAACCGGAACACCCTGCAACATTTCCTGCACGCCGCGTGGCACCCGGAAAAACCGCGTGCGGCGCACCGGCTGGATGCAAACACCAGCGGGTTGGTGGTCTGCGCCCGCACCCGCCATTTCGCGAAGCTGCTGCAGCCGCAGTTCACGCGGGGGGAAGTGGCAAAGGTCTATCTGGCGCGGGTTCAGGGCCACCCGCCGGAAGAAGAATTCCGCGTGGACGCGCCGGTTTCCGGAGAGGCCTGCGAGCTCGGCGCGCGGGAGATCGATGCGGAGGGCCTGGCGGCCCGGACGGACTTCCGCGTGCTGCGGCGGGATGCCGATGGCAGCGCGCTATTGGAAGTGCGTCCGCTGACCGGCAGGACGAACCAGATCCGGATCCACCTTTGGCATGCCGGATTTCCGATCCAGGGCGATCCCGTGTACCTGTCGGAAGGCCGGCGCGGGGATACCCAGACGCTGTCCCCGGAAGATCCGCCGATGTGCCTTCACGCCTGGAAGATCGCCTTCCGGCACCCCGCGAGCGGAGAGCGGGTGGAGTTCGAAGCTGCCGCCCCGGCGTGGGCGCGCTTGTCATGACGTGGAGGGAAGGCGGCGGCGCAAGAGGTAGTCGCGGCTTTTTTCAATGCTTCTTCGGTCCGAAACTTCCCGGCATTTTCGGGGCATAGACGGATTGGAAGAAAAGCTGCCGTTCGAAGATCTCCGCGGCGAGCAGCAAGGGCAGGGCGAGCCAAGGGGCGATCACCGCGGCGGCCGCGGCCATGAGCGCGCAGGAAAGGCGGAGCCGCATGATCCCGTTCAGCGGGCCGCCCAGCATCCTCGAAACGTGAAGGTCTGGCGACCACTCCCTTTCCCGGCGGTCCGCCAGGTGGAAGAGCCTGAGTTCCGGGACCATTTTTCCCGCCACGGCGGCGATGAAGATCCCCAAGGCGGCGGGGGATGGCGCGGCGATCAAATGCCCGAGCGCGGCGAAACACGCCGCCGTGCCGAAGAACCGCATGGCCGCGAGCGGGAAGCGCCATGAACTGCGCCGCGTGTCGTGGTAAATCATCACGCTGGTGAAGATCGCGGCGAGGCCGAGAGGGGGCAGGGAGCTCCCGGCGGCGCTAACGATGAAATCCTTCAGAGGGAACTGCGGGAGCAGAGGCAGCGCGGCCAGCACGGCAGGCACGGGCGCGAAGAGGGAAAAGGCGAGGATTTCCCGCGAGAGCCAGGAGGTCCGGAGCCCGAGGAAAAAGCGCCATGCCTTCAACGGATGGCCGAGATGCAATACCGAGGCTCCCATGCCGGCGAAGAAGAGTGCCGCTCCCGCGAGCACCGCGCCATGGAGGGCCATGCCGCCCGCCAGCAGGCCGATTCCCGCCTGAGTGAGCACCAGCATCAGCACCAGCGGCCAATGCGCGTGCTCCGGCACCAGCGTCTCCCGGTCCGCGGCCACGGCGCTCTCCGGCACCGCGCGGCCTACGTAACGTGTGGTCGGGCGGGTGATGGCCGGATCCGGAGCGCCGGGCAGGAAGACGGGCACCGCGGATTCCCCCGCGGGCACTTTCACGATCCGGATCGCTCCCGTGGGGCAGGCCTGCACGCAGGCCGGGGCCTCGCCCTCCACCAGCCGCTGGTGGCACATGTCGCACTTCCGCACGATGCCCCGTTTCTTCGAATACTTGGGAACGTCGAAGGGGCACTTCAGGATGCAGTAGGAGCAGCCGATGCACTGGTCGTCCAAGTGACGCACGATCCCCGTATCCGGCTCCTTTTCATAGGCCCCCACCGGGCAGCCGTTCATGCAGCCGGGATCGGCGCAGTGGTGGCAGGCGGTGGTGACCGTCTGCTGCCAGCCGGGCGTCTCCCGCCCGCCGTGGATCATGCCCGTGTCCCGCCAGGCTTCGTCGTCGTCCAGGCCGTTGAGCGAGTGACAGGCGGAAACGCAGGCCTTACAGCCGGTGCAGCGGTCCAGCGAGACCTCGAAGGCATACTGCTCGCCCGCGCCCGGCTTCGTCAGCGGGATCAGGGAGCGGTAGTGCGGTGCCAGATCCGGCTCCGTATCGTGGTAATCCGCGTAGCGGGCGACGGGAGTTTGCAGTGTCTTCTGCTCCGCGATCAATTCGTCGATCAAGGTCCGCACCTCATGGCCCGGGCCGGCCGCCGCGTTCTTCGCGGCGGGAATCGAGGGCAGGCGCTGGAGAGTGGAAGACAAGGAATTGATTATTGATTATTGGGGATTGATTATTGGTCCCGGGTTCGCGGTCGGCCCGTCTTTCAATATTCAATTTTCACTATTCATTGTTCACTCGCCTCACGCTGCGGCGCGCTCCTCGGCGAGGCCGCGGAGTTCCTCCACGCTCAGCCTGCGCGTGAAGGAGGCGAAGTCCTCGCCCTCCTCCCGCTGTGCCAGGTAGGTGCAAAGCAGCTTTTCGACGAGGCCCGGGACTTCATCGAAGGCAATGCCGCTCCAGATCTCCCGGGCGATCGCCTGAGTGTCGTCCACGCCGCCGCCGAGCACGATGTTGTAGCCGTCCACGGTCGAGCCGTCCGCCACCTTCACGCGGGTGCCCATCATGCCGATGTCCCCGATGTAGTGCTGCGCGCAGGAATGGTGGCAGCCGGTCAGGTGAATGTTCACCGGCTGGTCCAGGATCATCTTGCTGGCCAGGTGCTCGCCCAGCGCGATCGCGTTGCCCTTGGTGTCCGCGGCGGCGTACTTGCAGCCGCGGCTGCCGGTGCAGGCGATCAGGCCGCCGGTGATGGCGTTGTTCCGGTGGTCCAGCCCGGTCGCCTGGATCGCGGTGATGGCGGCCTGCAGCTTTTCCTCCGGGATGCCGGGGATGATGAGGTTCTGCCACACGGTCAGGCGGATTTCCCCGCGGCCGAATTCATCCGCCACATCCGCCAGCGCCAGCATCTGCGGCACCGTGATGCGGCCCACCGGCGTCAGGATGCCGATGTAGTGCTTGCCATCGGACTGCTGGTGGATGCCCAGGTGGCCGTGCTTCGATTTCGGCCGGGACGGCTCGCAGCCCTCCAGCGGGAAATAGCGCAGCGGGAAGGCGAGCTTCTTCTGCGTTTCCTCCAGGGTCTTCGCGAAGCCCCAATCGTCCACCAGATACTTCAGGCGGGCCTTCTTGCGGTTGGTGCGGTCGCCGTTTTCGATGAAAACGCGGATCAGGGCCGCGGCCACCGGGACCGTCTCCGCCGGAGTCAGCAGCACGCCGCAGTCCGTGGCGAATTGCTTGTGCCCGGTGATGCCGCAGAGCTGCATGCGGAAATAGACGCCGGGCGCGATGCCCTTGTCGTTCTCCCCGACCTTCACCGCGTAGAAGCCGATGTCGTTCGTATCCGCGCAGACGGAGATGCCGCCGCCGGAGTCGTAGGAGATGTTGAATTTCCGCGGCAGGCCGTAGAGGTCGCGGTTTTTCAGGATGTAGTGATGCATCGCGCGGGCGTAGGGCATCACGTCGATCAGTTCATCCGGGTCGAAGCCGCTGGTGGGCGTGGCGGTGATGTTGCGCACGTTGTCCGCGCCGGACCCCTGCGAGGTCAGGCCCATGTCGGTCAGGGCCATCAGCACGTCCGGTGCATTCTCCGGCATGATCTCGCGGATCTGGACATTCGCGCGGGTGGTCAGGTCGGCATGGCCGGGACCCCATTTTTCCGCCACGCCCGCCAGCCCGCGGAGCTGTTCGCCGCTCAGCGCGCCGCCCGCGATCCGGCAGCGCAGCATCAGGCTCTCCTGGGCGGGGGAGACGAAAAAGAGGCCGTGGAACTTGTAGCGGAAGACATCGCCGTCCTTCGGGAACTCGCCCGCGGCGGCATTCGCCAGGATCTTGTCATAGCAGTCCAGCCCGTGCTGCTCGTGCTTGATCCGTTCTTCCTTGCAGAGGTCCTCCAGCGGCGTGCCGTGGACGCTCTGCTCCGGCTCGTGGGTGAAGCGGCGTTCGCCGTCCTGCCCCAGGAAGGGCAGCTCGCGCCCCTGCAGGATGCCGGACACGAAGCCGGAGAGGTAAGAGGTTTGTTCGGAGCTGAATCCGGAATTGCTGAAATCGACCATGGCAGGAGTTCCTTTCTGCCCCCGGATCAAGCAGCGGCTGTGCTACCCCCCGGAAACGCGGCCATGAGAAGGAATGAAGATCGTCACGCGATCCATGAGTGGCACTAATGGATCGACTTGATCATCCCGATCTGGCCTGCTAAATGAACAGAAACGTGGATTTCGTGCTCTCCAAGTTCGAGATGCCAATCTCTTTCAGCCAGTTGGAAAAGGTTGAGGAGATTGTCCGATCTGCCAATGTGCTGCGGTTTTTCGATCCGTCGGTCGACCCAAATAGGGCTCTCATGTACAAGGCCCAATTTGCACAGTACGAAACTAGTTCTTTCGCTTTACTGGACCTAAACACTTTTAAGGACATCTTGTCGGTCGGGAGGTCAAATGATTCCCGAGGAGTCGCATTTAAGCGGCTCGGAGCAGCTTTGATTCTTTTCTTTCAGTGCTCGGACATTTTGGTAGAGCCTTGCATGGCTCTTCATGAGAGCCCTATCGACGCCTCAAACGAGTTGAATTGGTTTCGGAGAATTGATAACGCAAACCCTAACGATCTTTGGGAAGTCGCAACAGGCAAAGCCGATTTTATTTCGGAGGATCGTTTGCCTTCTATCGAACTTGATTTCCGGCAAGAAGGCTTGGAGACGCCTCTCAAGGGAACCGAAGCTCTCCAGATATCCCTTCTTAAGCTAGCGGAGCTTCTCAGGAGTAGCCGTGCCCCTAAGAGGATGCTAGAGGACTATCTTCGTTGGAGCCTTGAGGAATTCATATTTGTTCGCGAGGCTGTGCTGCTTGCGATCTTTCAGCTTACAGGACGGTTGCAAGGACCGGTCCTAAGGAATCTAAGAGCCGGGGATCCAGCACGGAGGGTGAACGGAATCAAGAACGCAATGTGGGATCTGCTCTTTGTTCGGGAATGGCATGCTCGCTTGAAGAGACAGCGGCAGGCGAATGAGCTTTGGCTAATGTGCACGAGGGATCAGACCCTACATCGGATTGCTGGAGCGCTGGTTCAGGTTGATGTTGATGAAGAAGAGGCCGGTGAGCGTCTAAAGTCTTTGATAATTAAAAACTGGGGTGCGCACGAGGGGTTGAAGCTGTACGACATCTATGCCGATTTGGCATGTCAACTTGAAGATTCAGGAAGAGGTGCGAATCAGCCGGGTTTTGCTAGTCGATGGGCCTTGCTAAAATCTGATTTGTTGAATCGCTTGCGGACTTAGTTGCCGTGGCTTGTCACTGGGCGGGCGCCCCCGCGCCAGCTGGCGGTTCCAGTTCCGGAATCGGGGCCGTCTTCCCCGCCACGGGCGGCGTGATCCGGCTCGGGCGGATGTGGGAGCGTTCGTTCAGGAAGGTCAGCAGGTAATTGCGGATTTCCGGGTAGCGCGGGTCCGCCAGCACCGCGGCGCGGTCGCGCGGGTGCTCGAAGGGGATGGCCAGGATGTCCCCGACCTCCGCCTCCGGGCCGTCCGTCATCATCACCACCCGGTCGGAGAGGAAGATCGCCTCGTCCACGTCGTGCGTGACCATCAGGGTGGTGAGCTTGTTCCGCCGCCAGAGCTCCAGCAGCACTTCCTGCAGCTCCATCTTCGTCAGCGCGTCCAGCATGCCGAAGGGCTCGTCCAGCAGCAGCATCTTCGGCTGCAGGGCGAAGGCGCGGGCGATCCCCACCCGCTGGCGCATGCCCTGGGAAAGCTCGCCCGGGTACTTGTGCATCGCATTCCCCAGCCCCACCACGCTCAGGTAGTACTCCGCCAGCTCGCGGCGTTCGGCTTTCGGAGCGGTGAAATAGACCTGGTTCACCCCGAGCATCACGTTCTCGTAGGCCGTCATCCAGGGCAGCAGGCAGGGCGATTGGAAAACCACCCCGCGGTCCGGTCCGGCTTCGTTCGTTTCCCGGCCGGAGAGGATCATCGCACCCTCCGTGGTGTCCGTGAGGCCCGCCACCATGGAGAGCACGGTCGATTTCCCGCAGCCGGAGTGGCCGATGAGGGTGACGAATTCGCCGGCGGCGAGGTTCAGGTTGAACTCCCGGACGATGACGGCCGGGCCCTTCGGCGTCGGGTAGGTCTTGGTGAGCTTGAAAAGTTCGAGCACGGGTGCGTGGGCTTGGGCGGTCATGATGCTTCGATTTTGAGTTCTTCGCGCTGGAGCCGGGAACGGCGGCGCGGGGCGGGGCGGTCGAAGAGGGAGAAGGTCCGCTTCTTCCCGAGGTCCTCCGGCAGGATGTCCGGGGCGGTCAGTTTCTTCGTCAGCAGCGGGGTGCTATCCTTCTTCGCCCCCAGCAGGGCGTTCACCAGTTGCAGCTTGAGTCCCTTGAAATCCGGGCAGCGGAGCAGCTCGCGGCGGTCCCGGGGGCGGGCGAGTTGCACAGGGATTTCAGCGCCCAGGGTGGCTCCTTCCCGGCCGGGCAGCAGGGGAATCACCCGGTCCGCCACCAGCAGGGCCTCGTCCGGGTCGTTGGTGATCCAGATCACCGTGGTCCGGTTCGCTTGCCAGATTTCCGCGATCTCGTCCTGCAGGGTGGCGCGGGTCAGGGCGTCCAGCGCGGAGAGCGGCTCGTCCAGCAGCAGCACGCGCGGATTCGCCGCCAGGGTGCGCGCCACGGAGACCCGCTGCCGCATCCCGCCGGAGAGCTCCCGCGGCAGCTTCCCGGAGGCGGGCGTGAGCTTCACCATGTCGATGTATTTCGCCGCGTGCTCCGCGCGTTCCTTTTCCGAGAGGTCGGGAAAGATCTGGTCCACGGCCAGGCGGACATTCTCCGTGACGGTGAGCCAAGGCAGCAGCGAGTAATTCTGGAAGACGATGCCGCGCTCCGGCCCGGGGCCGGCAATGGGCGAGCCGTCCATCTTCGCGCTGCCTCCATCCGGCTTCAGCAGGCCCGCGATCAGGTTGATCAGCGTGCTCTTGCCGGTGCCGGAGTAGCCGATGATGGAGACGAAGTCGCCCTCCTCCACGCTCAGGTGGATGTCCCGCAGCACCGTGCTCCGCGCCGCGCCGCGGCCGAAGGACTTCGAAACGCCGCTCAATTCTACGATGGGTGGCATGTTCTCGGGTGGCTGGGGGTTCAGGCCGTGCGGAAACGGCCCTCGACCATGCTCATCAGGCGGTCCAGCACGTAGCCGATGACCCCGATGGTGAGGATGGAGAGGATGATGTGGGCGAAGCTGTTCGCGTTGTATTGCTGCCACAGGAAGCCGCCGATGCCGGGCTTCCCGATCAGCATCTCCACCGCCACGATGACCAGCCAGGCGATCCCCAGGGAAAGGCGGAAGCCGGTGAACATGTAGGGCAGCGCGGAGGGGAGCAGCACCTTGAACAAGGTCTTCATGCGGGAGAGCTTCAGCACCTTCGCCACGTTCAGGTAGTCCTGCGGCACGGCGCGCACGCCCACGGCGGTATTCAGCACGGTGGGCCACATCGAGCAGATGGCGATGGTGAAGAGCGCCGCGGCATCCGAGGTGCCGAAACTCACGCGGCCGCTCGCATCCAGCACCTTCAGGCCGCTGAAGAGCACCATGCCCAGCGGCAGCCACGCGAGCGGGGAGACCGGCCGCAGGATCTGGATGATCGGGTCGAAGGCCTTGCTGAAATTCTTCGACAGGCCGAGCAGGAAGCCGACGGGCGTGCCGATCAGCAGCGCGATGAAATATCCCTGGGCCACCAGTTTCAGCGAGAGCCAGGTGAAGCGCAGGATGCCCTGGTCCAGCTCGCCGCGCTTGGCCAGCGGCTCCACGATGTAGGGCTTGCTCGCTTCCCAGGTCTCCGTGGGGGAGGGGAGGTTCTTCGCGATCCCGTGGCGTTCCACCTTCGTCACCGGGTCGCCCCAGTCGTCCACCGTGTTCGTGACGGTGGCCTTGCCCGCGATGATGGCCCAGCCGCCGAGGCAGAGCAATAGGCCGGCCAGCGGCAGCAGGAGGATATCGAGTTTCAGCGTCTGCAGGAATTTCATGGCAATAAAACGTGTGGGAAGAAAACCCGCGGGCGGACGGGCTGCGGCCGCCCGCGGGGAACCGAATCCGCAACCTGTGAAATGGAATCAGCCCTTGGGGGTCTTCACGGCGAAGGAGGCGGCGAAGGCTTCCATGTCGCCCTTCGGGTCGAACTTCGCGCCGTCGAACATCGTCTCCGCGTCGTCGTTCATGCCGCCGTGGGTGTAGCCGATCTCCTTCATCGCCTCCTCGTAGATGTCGGCGCGCATCACCTGCCGCGTGACGCCCTCGTAGTCCGGCGCGCCCTCGGTGAAGCCCCAGCGGCGGAGCTGCGTGAGCCACCACTTGCAGTACTTCGGCTGCGGGTAGTTGCAGTTGCGCTGGCTGAAGATCATGTAGTCCGGGTCGCGGAAGCGGCGGCCGTCCCCCATGTCGTATTTCCCCTGCAAGCGGCCCAGGATGAGCTCCGGCGGGCAGTTGATGTAGGTCGGCGCGCTCACGATCTTCGCCTGCTCCGGGCGGTTCTCCATCTTGTCCAGCCACACGCTGGCCTCGTGCAGGGCCTTGAGCACGGCCTTCACGGTCTTCGGGTTCTTCGCCGCGAATTCCTCCGTAAAGGCGCAGACCTTCTCCGGGTGGTCCTTCCAGAGTCCCTGGGAATTGATCGCGGTGAAGCCGATTTCGTCGTTGATGGTCTTGGCATTCCAAGGCTCGCCCACGCAGAAGCCGTCCATCTTGCCGACCTGCATGTTCGCCACCATCTGCGGCGGCGGGATGGTGATGAGGGAAATGTCCGCGCCCGCGCCGGCGGCGTCGCCCGGGTTGATGCCTCCGGCCGCGAGCCAGTAGCGCATCCACATGGCGTGGGTTCCCGGCGGGAAGGTCATCGCGAAAGTCATCGGGTGCCCCGCCGCCTTGGCCTTGTCCACGAGGGGCTTCAGCGCCTTCGGATCGGCACCCACCTTGCCCTTCAAGGAGTTCGCCAGGCTGATGGATTGCCCGTTCCGGTTGATCAGCCAGGGAATCACCATCGGCACCTTCGGCGCGCCGCCGAGGCCCATGGTGGAGGCGATCGGCATGCCGATGAGCATGTGCGTGGCCTGGATGTCCCCGTTCGCCAGCGAGTCGCGGATGGCCGCCCAGCTCGCGCCTTTCGTCACCGTGGAGTTGATGCCGTATTTTTTGAAGAGGCCCTTCTCGTGGGCGATGACGATGGAGGAGCAGTCGGTGAGCGCGATGATGCCGAAATTCACGTTCGGGCTTTCCGGGGCTTCGGAAGCGCTTTGTGCGCCCGCCCAACCGGCCGGCAGGCCGGAGGCGAGGAGTCCCAGGGCGGTGGCTTTGGTCGAGCGGCCGAGGAAGGCGCGGCGGGAAAGGGAGTGGTTTTGATTCATCATGGCAGGAAGTCGCTTGGCAACCCCTCCGGAAAAGCTGCCCGCGAGCCAGCGTGCCAATCCGGCGGCTCCTTCCATGAGGTGAAATCTCATGCCGCCGCTGAGGAGCCCTCATAATCAGGGGCTCGAAATTCCCAGGATTCATTCGCGCGGATTCCATGCATGCGGAGCAGGCATGAATGCGACAAGATGGCGCGAATTTGGCGGGAGACGGAAGACTTCAAGACGCGAGACACAAGACTGGAGGAGGGTGATGCGGGGCTGAAGGAACGGGGGGCCTCCGTCGCAGAATCGTAGGCGCGTTCGTGAGAACGCGGGGTAGTCCGCCCGGTCTCCGGGCGGACCGAGCGGTGCTTGCGGCGGCTTTTTTCCCTGCGGCGAAAGCCGCCTTTGGACTGCGCGGGCATGACCGCGCTTTGGGCTGGCGGGTTGGATGGACCGGGGACGCTGGTGCGGAATCGACATGTCGATTCCGGGGAAGGCGCGGGTTGGAAGATGACTTTCCCGGAAAGCGGCGTCGTGCCGCCGCAGTCCAAAGGCGGCTGCCGCCGCAGGGAGGGAAGTCATCGCGGGAACCACTCCATCCGCCCGGGGACCGGGCGGACTACTTCCGCGGTGTCACCACCGCGCCTGCGGTCCATGGGGAGGGACCGCCCCGGGAATGTAGGCGCGTTCGTGAGGACGCGGCGGGGGCGGCATGTTTCGCTCCTAGGGAAATGAAGCACCGCAGGACCGCCCCTCCGCCCGGGGACCGGGCGGACTACCGTCAGCGGCTCGCCAGGAGGATCGCCAGCACGGTCGCGAGGGCCGCGAAGAAGATCGCCAGGCACTTCCAGAAAAGCACCGGGTGGCGCTCCACCAGCGGCGCGCGCTCGGAGTGCCAGGGCCGCACCTTCTGCGGGTGGTTCAGGTCGAACATGAGCTCGCTGAAATGCGTGTAGCGCCTTTCCGGCTGGATCGAGCAAGCCCGCAGGATCACCGCGTCCAGCCAGGGCGGCACCAGCGGATTGAGCGTGCTGGCCGGCTTCGGATCGCGGAAGACCGGCGTTTGGAACCGCTCGATCCGTCCGAAGGGCAACTGCCCGGTCAGCGCCTCGTAAAGCGTGGCGCCGATCGCGAAGACCTCGGTGCGCTCGCTCACCGGCGCGTTCTTGAAGCGCTCCGGGGCCAGATAGCTCGCCGTCCCGGCGCGGGAATTCCGGGAGAAGACCTCGCAACTCGATCCCAGGTCGATCAGCTTGAAGAAGACGGAATCGTAGGCGGAGCCGGCCAGGATGTTCTCCGGCTTGATGTCCCCGTGCACCAGGTCGTGCCGCAGCAGGCGGATGCCCGCCTCCGCCAGGAAGCGGCCGAGCTGCACCGCCTCGTCCACCTGGAGCCGCCGTTGCTTGAGCAGGGTGGCGAGCCCGGGGGCCTCCACGAACTCCATGATGTAATAAAGGGAGGAGCGCGCCGGGTTCTCCCAGGCATTCACGAAAGGCGGGTCTTCGGAAAAGCGGATGGCATTCCAAGTTTCCTTCAGGAAGGCCTGGGCGATCTCCGGCTGGTCGATCGCCTCCAGCGGGGCGAATTTCATCACCTGGCGGCAGCCCTCGCGCTCCGCGAGCCAGCAGCGGTCGTTCGCGCCGAAGGAGCGCAGCAGGGTCCAGCCGTCGTGCTTCTGTCCGGCGGCCAGTTTTTCGGGGATCGGCAGTTGCTGGTCCTCCCGGCGCGCGGTCCAGCCGAGCGACTCCACGGCGATGCGGATGGCGGCGCAATCGTCGCGCGATTCATCCGGGGATTCGTCCCGCGCGCGAGCCGCGATGTGGCGGGCGGTGTTCTCCGCGAGCAGGCATTCCCGGATCGTCTCGTCGGAGAGGTGGTGGTGGATCCCGTCCGAGCAGAGGAAAATCACGTCTCCCGGTTCAAGGGACATCTTGCTCGTCACCGCGGTCAGGCTCTCCTCCGCACCCAGCGCGCGGGTGAGGCGCAGCGG
>CBFGVD010000032.1:0-13123 GCA_965651965.1 uncultured Verrucomicrobiaceae bacterium
TCGCGCACCTCGTTCTGGAGCTCCAGCACCGAGACATTCCCCTCCCCGGCATCGCCGCCGTGGATCACCCCTTCCGCGCCGATCAGCTCCCCCGCCTGCGTGACCATCGTCACGTCCGGCAGCGCCGCGCGCAGGCGCATCGCCGTGGCGTAGTTCGGCACGATCAGCACCTTCTCCAGCAGCCGCTCGATCACCCGCGCCACCCGCGGGTCGGACTTCACCTTGTCCAGGGCCCAGCCGATCGCGCCTTCCGGCAGCGCCTCCATCTGCGTGCCGGAAGCATGGCCGACGAAGGTCTCCGGCAGGATCGCCGCCTGCCCCAGGCGCTTCTCCGTCAGGCGGGAAATGATCGCGTCCGCAAGCTTCTCGTCCGCCACCAGCACGGCCTGCAAATTCTTACCCAGCGCCGTCTCGATCGCGCGGGCGCAGGCGCGGTCCGCCTCGATGAATCCGGCCAGCACGCCGTGGACTCCCGGCTTGAAGCGCTCCGCATCGTCCAGCCCGTCCAGCACCTTGCGCGTGCCCTTCTGGAATCCCTCGCCGCTCGCCACCAGCTGCCGCACCACCTTCAGGCGGGAATCGCGCTGGGCCAGCACCTTGTGCGCCTCGGAGGCCGCCGTCCGCGCCGCATCCAGATCCCCGCGGGTGTGCTGGTAGCCGCGCTCCGCCTTTTGGAAAGCCTCCTCCAGTTCGCCGGTCCGTGCCGCGTGTTCATCCAGTTCCGCGGCGATGCGGTTGCGCTGCTCGCTCGCTTCCTCGATCTCCAGATTCAGCCGCTGCTCCTCATCCGCCAGCATGCGGGCGCGCTCGCGGCTTGTTTCGAGCTGCGCCAGCGAGCTTTCGATCCGCGCCTGCGTGGAAGCGATGATCGTCTGCGCGCGGTTCGCTTCGGCGCGGGCCTCGCGGAGCTGCGCCTCGATCTCCTCCCGCCCGGCGCGGGCCATGCGCGTCCGCTCCTCCTGGTCGGCGAGCTGGATTTCCTGCTCGGCGATCCGGCGGGCGAGTTGCTCCAGCGCCTCGTTCGCGGCCACCACGTCGAATTCCTGCTGTGCCAGCTTCTCGCGCGTCGTTTCGATCTCCTCGCGGTTCTGGGAAATGCGGCCCTCCAGCTCCGCCTTGCGCTCCTCGTTGAATGCCACCCGCCCCTGAGCGGCGGAGAGGGCATTGCGGTGGGCGTTCAGTTGCTGGCGCAGGTCCGCCAGTTCACCCTCGAAATTCCGCGCCGCCAGCCGGGCGTCCGCCACGGCTTCCTCCTTCGGCGCCATCAGCCGCTCCAGCTCCGCCTCCGTCGCCTCCAGAGAGCGGATCGAGGTCTTGAGCTCGTCCCGCTCCGCGGAAAATTCGACGAACCGCTTGTGGCCCAGGTGCGTGTCCAGGATCCGCACGTCGCCGGCCAGCGCCTGGTAGCGCCGCGCCTTCGCCACCTGCCGCTTCAGCGAGTTCATCCGCCGCTCCTGCTCCGCCAGCACGTCGGACACGCGCAGCAGGTTCGCTTCCGTGAATTCCAGCTTCCGCAGCGCCTCCTTTTTCTCGCGCTTGTACTTGGTAATCCCGGCCGCTTCCTCGAAGACCATCCGGCGCTCCTCCGGCTTGGAGGAAAGGATCTGGTCGATCTGGCCCTGCGCCATGATCGAGTAGGCCGTGCGCCCGATCCCCGTATCCATCAGCAGGTCGTGGATGTCCTTCAGGCGGCAAAGCGTGCCGTTGATCCGGTATTCGGATTTCCCGTCGCGGAAGACCCGCCGCGTCAGGGAGACCTCGTTGTAGTCCACCTTCAGCGCCGCCTCGCAATCCGCCATCGTCAGCGTCACCTCCGCCATGCCCAGCGCCTTGCGGCGTTCGGTGCCGTTGAAAATGACATCCGCCATCTCGCCGCCGCGCAGCGCCTTGGCCGAGGTCTCCCCCAGCACCCAGCGGATCGCATCCACCACGTTGGATTTCCCGCAACCGTTCGGGCCCACGATGCCCGTCACGCCTTGGTGGAATTCGAACTTCGTCTTGTCCGCGAAGGACTTGAAGCCGTGGATCTCCAGCGATTTAAGATACATGCGACAGAAGCCGGTTAGAGGTTCAGCCCGGGAGGGAATCCGGACACCCGCAAGAATACCCCGGAAACCGCCCTCGCAAAGATCCGCCTCATTTCATGCCCATATATGGTATGACAATCAACAAAACACCACCACCTGTGGAGCTTTGTGAACATTAAGCTTTCCGAAGCAATCTGCATTCTCCGGGCGGCGGATCGTCAGGCTCGCCCCCGCGGCGGCGGTCCCGCCCCGTGGTCTTTTCGCTCTTCTCCATCTGCGCGAATGTCACCCCTGTTTGGCGAAGCGGGCCGAAGCCCGCGCTCCCGGGCTGCCGCCGGACGCTCAGGACACAATCCACGCTTGAGTTGTCCGACAGCAGAAGGTTTGATTTCCCTCACTGTCATGCCCGCTCTCGTGTCCGAATTCCTCACTGTTTCCCGCGCCGCTCACGACCAACTGGTGGAGGCCGCCTACCGCTCGCGCGGCTACACCGCGGACGAAGCGGCGGAGGGGGCGAAGCTGGCGGCGGAAGCGGCACGCCACGGCATCCGCACCCATCACGCGCTCAAGGCCTTGCACCTGGACCACCTGTTCGGCAGCGCCACCGGCGGCTGCGTGCCCGGCGCGGAAATCGAGGTGATCAAGAACCGTTTCGCGGGTTCCGAAACCTGGAATGCCCACCGCAAGCTCGGGCAGAGCGTGGCCTACCGCGCGATCGAGCGCTGCATCGAGCTGGCCGACCAATACGGCATCGGCCAGGTCAGCGTGGACAATGCCTTCCACTACCTCTGGGGCGGCGGCTACGTGATGGAAGCCGCCGAACGCGGCTACATCGCCTACACCAACTGCACCTCCACCCTGGCTGAGGTTGTTCCCTTCGGCGGCAAATTCCCGACTCTCGGCACCAATCCTCACTCCTGGGGGTTCCCCACCACCGCCGCCCTCGGCTTCCCGGTGGTGAGCGACTGGGCCACCTCCACCGTGGCCATGGGCCGCGTGCAGGCGCTCAAGCGCGAGGGCAAGCTGCTCCCCCCCGGGGCCGCCGTGGACAAGGACGGCAAACCGACCGAAGACCCGAACGAAGTGGTGGCCCTGCTGCCCTTCGGCGCGCACAAGGGCTACGCCATGTGCCTCATCAACGAGCTCTACGCCGGTCTCATCGGCGGTTCCCTGCCGACCCTGCGCGGGCGCGGGGCAAAGGCTTCCGCCGGGGAAAAGACCACCGCCGCCTTCTACTTCCAGGTCATCCACCCGGATGCGATCAGCGGCGGAGCCTTCGCCAAGGGCCGCAGCCAGATGGAGAATCTCGCGGCCGTGCTGGAGGACATCTTCGGCCACGGCAACCAGGGCTGCACCCTGCCCGGCCAGATCGAAGCGGAAGCCCGCAAACGCTCCGATGCGGCCGGCGGCTTGCACTTCACCGCCGCCGAGCTCACCGAGTTCAACCAGCTCGCCGCGGAGATCGGGGCCGAGCCGCTGGACGCCATCGATTGAGATTCAAGCGAGGCCCGGAGACGGTAGCTGCCGCCTCTACAAGCAGCTTTTCAGCCTCGCTGCGGTATCTCCCGTCCGCATCGCCGCGCCGTCCACCGATTTCACCGCGACCACCCCGCGCGTGGCGGAGGTCGCGAAGACCTCGTCCGCCGCGGCCAGATCCGCCGCGGCCAGGACCTCCTCCGCCGCCGGGATGCCGAGCTCCCGGCACCGCGCGAGCACCCGCGCCCGCATGGTTCCCGGCAGGCAGCCGGAGGAGAGGGGCGGCGTGAGAACCCGCCCCGCTTTTACCAGGAAAACATTCGAGGTCGTGCCTTCGCACAGTTCCCCCTTCGTATTGTAAAAGAGTGCTTCGTCCGCCCCCCGCCGGCGGGCCAGGTCGAGCGCGGCGAGATTTTCCGCGTAGGAAGCACACTTGATCCCCGCCAGCGGCGAGGCTTCGTTCCGGGGGAAAGGGGCCGTGATCATGGCCAGCGATTCCGGCGGCGGCGGGGCCGCGGCGGCGGTGATCCAGAGCAGGGAATGCGGCCCCTGCCGGAGATCCCGCAGGTCCCCTTCCCCGGCGCTCAGCGCGATCCTCACCCGCGCGCGCCCGGCGCACAGCTCTCGCCGCTGCAGCAGGCCGCGGATCGCCTCTTCCATCCGCACCGTGCCGAGAGCGCCCGTCTCCCACCCCAGGCGCTCCGCACCGGCCCGCATCCGCTCCAGGTGCATCTCCAGCACCACCGGCCTGCCGCCGAGCGCCAGCAGCGTCTCGAAAATCCCCAGCCCGTGGGTCAAGCCGCGGTCGCCGGGCGATACCGCTAGCGGCCCGTCCAGATACTCGCCGTTGCACCAGATCCAGCTCACCCCGCCAGCGTGGGGGAAAAGCGGGCTGCGATGCAAGCGGCCGCAATGAACGATTCCTCCGGCCTGCGGCATTGCGCTCCCGCGCTCCGCGCCGATGCTCGCTGGCCTTGAACTACCTCGCCCACCTTTTCCTGGCCGAAGACCACCCGGAATCCCGGATCGGCAATCTCCTCGGGGACTTCGTCCCCGGCCGGCCGGAATCGCTCCGCGGGCGCTTCCCCGCCGCGGTGCTCCGGGGCATCGTCCGCCACCGCGCGATCGACCGCTTCGCGGACTCCCACCGGGTCAATGCCGCCCTGAAGGCAGCGGTCGCCCCGCCGCGGCGGCGCTTCGCGGGCGTCATCATCGATATCCTGCACGATCATTTCCTCACCCTCCGCTGGGCGGAGTTTTCTCCCGTCCCTTTCCGCGGCTTCCTCGATGCCTGCAATGCGGAACTGCTGGCCCGGCGGGACCTGCTGCCCCCGGAACTCGGCGGAACCCTGGAAGAAAGGATCGCGGACGATTGGCTGGGCCGCTACGGCAGCGAGACCGGGCTGGACGAGGTTTTCCGCCGCGTCGCCCTGCGGCACCGGGGCTTCGCGCCGATCCGGGATGCCGTGGAGGACCTGCGTGCGAACCGCGATGTCTTCGAGGCCGGGTTCGCGGAATTTTTCCCGGACTTGACCGGCTGGGTGGGAAAACTCGGCCCGGAAGCGGACGCGCTCATTTAGGCCTTCGACGCCGCGGGAATCCGCGCCTAATCTCGCGCGACTTCATGCGCGCCCTGCTTTTCCTCGCCGGCATCCTGCTCTCCGCCCTCGGTTTCTTCGCCTTCCACGGCTCGCAGGACCCCCTGCTGCTCCAGGGCGGCCTGACCCTCGGCGGCGGCTTCGTGATCTGCGGGATCTTCACCTTCCGGGCGAAGTGGCACGGCATCGCCGGGGCGGGCCTGCTGGCCTTCCTGGGCACGCTGAGGACGCTGCCGGGAGCGGCGACCGGCTCGGCGGGCGCGGCCACTCCCTTCATGGCCGCCGCCGGAGCGGTCTGCCTGGCGGTGCTAGTCGCGGTGATCCTGACGCTGCGGGCGGAGCGGCTCCGCAGATCGGTGGAAAAGCTGAAAGCCGGGGATTGAGAAACCCCGCTCAGGCGGCACGCCGCCGCCTCGCCAGCCCCGCAAGGCCGAGGAGCGCCAAAGCCGCCGCGCCGGGCTCGGGCACCGCGGAAAAGCTCCCGTCCGTGATGGTCATGTTCCCGATCTGCCCCCCGATGCTCGCCCGGAAGATGGTCTGGTTTTGCGAACCGTTCGGCAGGATCGCACCGTTGCTGAAATCCGCGAGTTGGATCTCGCTTCCGATCACGGCCAGTTCACCGCTCGGCGTGGGATCCGCCCAAAGGCCGAGACCGATATAATCGCCCACGCCCAGGTCGAAGTAGAGGATGCCGACATCGGTGGCCCCGCCGTAGAGCCCCGCATAATCGGGATAGTAGTGGGCGGAAGTACTGCCGGAATAATGGGAATAGGTGCCATTGAGGCCGGGGTCGGCGGCACCGGAGATCGTGATCGTGGTCAGGGCGTCATCCCCGACCGCGGCAGCCAATCCGTTGCCATCATCCACATAGTTCGTGCCGGAGAATACCGTCTGCACCGTGAAGAGGGCACCGACCAATCCATCCAGGCCCGCATTCGTGGGAGAACTGAGAGTGCCGCTGGCGGACAGGGTCACGGATGCCATGCACGCGGAAGAAGCGGCCAAGAAAAGAGGGAGGATAAGTGCCGATTTCATAAGTTGATGTTGATGTCCAAGCGATGGCCGAATCCCCGCCTGTATCTCAAGGAAAATCCACATCCGATTGTGGTATCCGGCGGATTGAAGTCGGCGCTCCGGATCCGGCACCGGAGACTTCCGCATGAATCCCGGATCATTCCCGGCAATTCCGCAAATCCTCGAACACCCGGTGGGAGAAATACCGCTCCATCCGGTCCGGGAAGACGGTCACCACGCGCGCCTGGGGGCCGAGCCTCCGTTTCGCCTCCAGCGCCACGGCATAGTTCAAGCCGGAGCTGGGGCCCACGGGGTAGCCCATCGCCCAGAGCCTGCGGGTCAGCTCCAGGCAGAGCTCTTCCCCGGCGGGGATTTCCTCGACCGCGCCGCCGCGCGGGCCGTCCTTCCACTCCTTGTAGAGCGCGGAGAGGCACTCCGCCACGCCGGGCACTTCCTTGCTGAAAGCCAGGCTGCAACATTCGGCATTCCCGCCGAAGGCGCGCCCCTCCCGGGGGATGGCGGCATAGGCGCGGGTGCCGCAGCCCGCATCGTCGAAAGCCTCCCACAGGCCGCGCAGGGTGCCCCCTGTGCCCACGCCGCTGACCACGGCATCCACGCAGCCGCACTCCATCTGGGCCAGGATCTCCGGGCCGGTGAACATCCGGTGGGCCTCGGCATTATCGGGATTCTCGAATTGCCGGGCGGCGAACCAGCCGTGACGCAGGGCGGCTTCCGCCGCGGCGGCCAGCACCGCGGGCATGCCGCCTTCCACCCGGCGGGCCTCCCCGCCGTAGGCGCGGATCATCAGTCCGCGCTCGTTGGTGGCGCTGGATGGGATGAACGCGACGAATTTCAACCCCATCTGCGCGCAAGCCAGGGCCAGCGCGATGCTGGTGGATCCGCTGGAGGCTTCCACCACCGTATCGCCTTCCCGGATGTCGCCGCGGCGCCAGGCCTTTTCCAGGATATGGCGGGCGATGCGGTCCTTCGTGGAGCCGCTGGGATTCATGAATTCCAGCTTGCACCACACGGGGCCGAGCGCCTGCTCCAGCGTCACGGGGACCAAAGGCGTGGGCGGGATCTGGCGGATGAATCTCCCGCCCGGGGAGAGGGCGCGGGGTGCCGCGGGTGCCGGTGCTGCCATGCGCCGCATCCAATCAGCCCGCCGCCTTCCCGCCAAGCGCGGAGCCGCGCTGGAGCATCAGCAGGGAGCCGAAAATAAGCACCGCCCCGGCGGCGAAGCCCGGCCCCGGCCGCTCCCCCAGGAAAAGCATCGATTCCAGCGTGGCCGCCAGCGGGATGAGGAAGCGGTAGCCCGCCAGCAGCGGCACCGGATGCAGGGTGGAAAGATGATTCCACAGGCTGAAGGCGGCGGCGGAGACGAAAGCCAGCCACAGCGTGAGCCCCAGCGCCGCGGGCGGCATGAGCCGCGCCGCCTCCGGGAAAGATGCTGCCCCCGCGAGCAATAGCGCCAGCCCGCCGCCCAGCAGGGAAAAGCCGGTGGCCGCCCGCGCGCCGATGGTTTGCCTCAGCTTGCCGAACTGCACCAGGCCCAGCGTGCCCAGCCCGGTGGAGCCGATCAGCAGCAGCGTGCCCAGCCAGGCATTCGCCGCCGGCCCGGCATGCCGGGCCGTACCCGCCGCGATGGCCACCCCCGCGCCGCCGAGGAGCACCGCGAACCACTGCCAGCGCGCGGGCCAGGGAGCCCCTGCCACCAGCGGCCCCAGCAACATCCACCAGAAGCTCCCGAGCGAGGAAAGCAGGCCCGCCAGGCTGCCGCTGGCGACGGCGATGGCCAGGTAGAACAAGAGATACTGCCCGAAAGTCTGGGTGGCCGCGAAGCTGAGCAGCAGGCGCTTCGGCGTGGCGCGGTACTCCGCGAAGGGCCGCCGCGCCACGGCCAGCAGCATCAGCCCCGCCAGCGTGAAGCGTACCCCGGCGAACCACCAGCAGGCGGAGGTATCCGCCTCGATGCCCGCCTGCTCCCAGATCCGGTACACCGCCTTGATCCCCGGGAAGGCGCTGCCCCATAGCAGCGCGCAGAGCAGCACCGGCGGCAATACCTTGGTCCAGCGGTGCTCGCCCATGGCCCGGAAGCTGGGCCCGGCACCGGCGGGAGGAAAGCGGGATTTCCCGCCGCGGGCTGCGTCAGCGACGTTTCTTCCCCGGCTTGCGGTCCTTTTTCCTGCCCTTCGGCGGCCAGGTCTCCGCGGGCTTCCGCTTCCTCTCCCGCCCCGGCTTGGCCTCCCGTGCGGGTGCTCCGTGGACGCGCGGGCCTTCGCCCTTCTCCCCGGCGATCCGGAAGTCGATGAACTTGCCCTGGAAGTCGATCCGCTGCACCTGCATCATGATCTTCTGGCCGAGCTGGAACTGCTGGCCGCCGCGCGAGACGAAGCGCATCTGGGATTGCTCGAAGCGCCAGTCCCCGCGCGGCAGGTCCTCGCGCTTGATCATCCCGCGCGCGCCGATTTCCGTCGCCTCCACCAGCAGGCCCATCATCCGCACGTCCGTGACCACGCCCTCGAAGGCCGGCGGCTCCGGCAGCTTCGAGCACAGGTCCAGATACTCCAGCATCTTGAGCTGCTTGGTCTCGTTCTCCGCTTCCGCGGAGGTGCGCTCGGTATCGGAGATATGCCGCGCGAATTCCGCGAGCTGGGCCTGCCCGGGCACCTTGTCCGCCTGCTTCGGCGGATTCGTGAGGAAGGGCTGGAGCGAACGGTGCACCACCAGGTCCGCGTAGCGGCGGATCGGGCTGGTGAAGTGGCAGTAATCCCCCTTCGCGAGCCCGTAGTGGCCCAGCGGGTCCGCGGCGTAGGCCGCGCGCTTCAGGCTTTTCAGCAGGCCCAGCTTGATCAGGTGCTCGTCCGGCCGCCCCTTGGCGGAGTCCAGCAGCTTCTGGATGTGGGCCCGGTTCGTCAGGTCTCCCGGCTGGTAGCCGTGCGCCCGCGCCGTCTCCGTGTACTCGTGCAGTTTCCCGAAGTCCGGGTCCTCGTGCACGCGGTAGATCGTCGGCTTGTTCTTGATCTTGAGAAGCCGGGCCACGGCTTCGTTCGCCAGCAGCATGCATTCCTCGATGAGCTGGTGGCTGGCGGTGTGCTCCACCTGGTGGACCTCCACCGGTTTGCCCTTCTCGTCCAGCCGCACGCGGATCTCCGGCATCTCCAGATCCAGCGCGCCGTCCGCGAAACGCTTCTTCCGGAGCACCGCGGCCATCCGCCAGGCCTCCCGCACCATCTCCTCCAGGCCTTCCACCGAGCCCTTCGGCGCGGGTTTACCGTCCAGGATCGCCTGCGCCTGCTCGTAGGAGAGCTTCGCCTGGCTATTGATCACCGCATCGCAAAAGCGGGTCTTGCTCACCTTGCCGGTGGCGGAAATTTCCAGCACCGCGCACTTCGTCAGGCGGTTCACATCCGGCTTGAGCGAGCAGATCCCGTTGCTCAGCTCCGGCGGCAGCATCGGCAACACCCGGTCCACCAGGTAGGTGGAGTTCCCGCGCTCGGAGGCTTCCTTGTCCAGCGCGGTCCGCGGCTTCACGTAGTGGGAGACGTCCGCGATGTGGACCGCCAGGGTCCAGCCCTTGCCGCTTTTCTCCACCCAGATCGCGTCGTCGTGGTCCTTCGCGTCGGCGGGGTCGATGGTGATGACCAGCCGGTCCCGCCAATCCTCGCGGCGGGCGATTTCCTTCGGATCGACTTCCTCCGGCACCGCCCGCGTCTCCCGCAGCACCTCCTCCGGGAAGGATGTCCGCAGGCCCTGGCGGTGGATCACGGCCATGATGTCCACGCCCGCATCCCCCGGCCAGCCGAGCACCTCCAGGATGCGGCCGCGCGGGGTCTTGTGCTTGTCCCACTGCTCCAGCTCCACCACCACGAGCTGCCCGGGCTCCGCGGTGGTATCCCCGTGGACATCGATCTGCCCCGCCAGCGCGGGGTCCTCCGTCTCCACCCAGCCGAATTTCGCCTTCTTGTGGTAAACCCCCACCACCCTGCCGCTGCGGCGCTCCAGCACCTTCTCCACTTTCCCGCGAGCGTCCGGTTCCTCTTCCTCGGCGAATCTCTTCCCGCGCCGCCATTGCGCCGGCTTCGGGATGTGGAAAACGATCTGCACCCGATCCCCCTCCAGCGCCGTCCCGGTGTCCCGCCGCGGGATATGGACGCGCGAATACTTCTTCAAATCGACGCCGGAGGCCAGGTTCCCCCCGTCCGCCGCATCCGGGTAGAACCACGCGTGGCCCCGGGGCAGGAAACGGATGATTCCCTGCAAATGGGTGCCGTTCCGGGATTTCGGCGTCTCATAGCGGCCCTTTTTCCCCTCCTCGATCACACCCTCCCGGATCATCGCCGCCAGCTCCGATCTCAGGAGCGGCCGGTCCGCGGTGGAAAGGGACAATTCGCGTGTAAGCTCGGACTTGTTCATCGGGCGGTAACCCTTGCCGCCCATCAAGCGGAGCAACTCGCCCCGCAATTCTTTTCGATCCATATGGACGCAAGCATGCACCTTTCCACCCCGCGTGGCAATCGCGGCCTGCCCGCAAGGACCGCCGCCGTGCAAGAAACCCCTTGGCATCGCCCCCGGCAGGGGTACGTTGGCAAAAACACGGGTCCGTGAAACGGATGATTGCAACCGCCGGGCCTTTCGTTTCTCTTTCAGGAAATCTACGAATTAACGCGCTATGAAAACCCGTCCATCCCGCCGTTCCCGCAGCGGCTTCACCCTCGTGGAGCTCCTGGTCGTGATCTCCATCATCGTCGTGCTCGCCGCGATGAGCCTGGGAGCCATCAGCGTGGTCAACAAGAAGGCCAAGAACACCCAGACGCTTAACGATGCGAATAACCTCAAGATGGCGCTCGACCGTTTCTACGGGGAATACAACCGCCTGCCCGATTTCGGCATGACGGGCGACGAGATGCAGATGGAAGGCCAGGCCGCCTCGGAACTCCTCACCATCCTGCTCGGCAAGGAAGAAGTGGGTAGCAACATGCAGAATCCCCGCCAGCTCGCTTTCCTCAATTCCAAGCCGAACACCATCAAGGCCAAAGGCGGCCTGATCTACTCCAGCGCCAGTTCCAATGCCATGCCCGAGGGCTTCTACGATGCCTGGGGCAAGCCCTTCCGCCTCAAGATCGACGACGACTATGACGGCGAGATTCTGGACCCCCTCCGACAAGGGAACGTGATCCGCGGAGCCACCTTCGCCGTTTACAGCTACGGAGCCGACAACAAGCAGGACGGCGGCGACGAGATCAAGACCTGGTAAGCCCGCCTGATTCGCAGCACTTTCATCCGCCCCGCCCCGGCCCTGCCGCGGCGGGGCTTTTTGCGTAGCGGTCATATCGGCTCCAACCCCCTGAATCTTATCTTCTTCCGGAAGAAATTCGCTCAAATTCCGCAAGAAAGAACATTGAAAGTGACATGGTGTGAAAACTGCATCGCTGGACTAAGGATAATCCGGCCGCGGCCGGATTCGATTTTCCTGCGGTAGGATGGTCGCGAGGCGGTTTTCGTTCCAGGACGGGAACCGCCTCGCATACCCGCCGGGAATCAGCCGAGCCACTCCAGGATGGCGGCGGCGGTCTTTTCCGAGATGCCTGGCAGCGCGGCGATCTCCTTCACATCCGCCTTCCGGATGCGCTCCACGCTGCCGAACTTTGCCAGCAGCGCCTGTTTTTTCTTCGGCGAGACGGCCGGGCAATCGTCCAGCAGGCTTTCCTTCATGCGCCGCCGGTAGAGCAGCGCGTTGTAGCCGTTGGCGAAGCGGTGCGCCTCGTCGCGGATGCGCTGGAGCAGCTTCAGCGCCCCGCGGTCGTGCGGGATCAGCAAGGGATCGCTTTCTCCGGGGAAGAAAACCTCCTCCCGTTGCTTCGCCAGGCCGATGACCGGCAGGTCATACAGGCCGAGATTCCGCAGCTCGCGCACCGCCATGGAAAGCTGGCCCTTGCCCCCGTCCACGATCACCAGGTCCGGCAGCACGATCTTCGCGCGACCTTCCCGGGCCAGGCGGCGCTGCATTTCCACCGGCTCCTCCTGCGAATACTCCTCTCCCGGATTCGCCTGCGCATTCTCCCCCAGGATGCGCGAGTAGCGGCGGCGGATCACCTCCGCCATGGAGGCGAAGTCGTCCTGCCCCGCCACGGTGCGGATGCGGTAGCGGCGGTAGTTCTGGTTGTCCGGCTTGCCATCGGTGAAGCGCACCATGGAAGCCACGATGTGATTCGAGGAGACGTTCGAGATATCGAAGCACTCCATCACCCGCGGCGGCCCCTCCAGGCCGAGCGCCTCGCCGAGATCGGCCAGGTCCTCCACCGGCTTCACGGTGGTCGGCACGCCGCGGCCGCGGGTGAACTGGCGGGTGGGATTCAGGGTCTTGCGCAGGTTGTCCAGCACGTCGCGGAGCAGGGCCGCCTTCTCGAAATCCAGGCGCTCCGCCGCCTTCGCCATGTCCGCCTCCAGGTCGGCGAAAATCTCTCGCCGTCCCCTGCCCTCCAGCACCTGGCAGGCTTCGTCGATGCGCCGCAGGTAGTCCTCCCGCGTGATGCGCAGGATGCAGGGTGCCGAGCAGTTCCGGATGATGTCGGCATTGCAGTGGCGGTAGTCGTTTTCACCCGGATTGAGCGGGCGGCAGGCGCGCAGGCCGAATTTCCGGTTCAGCCAGGAGATCGTGGCCCGCAGCGCGCCGGAATGGGCGAAAGGCCCGAAATAACGCGCGCCGTCGTCCTTTTTCATCCGGGTGAGGACGAAGCGCGGCCAGGGCTCGGCGGGCTGGAGCTTCACCAGCAGGAAGCGCTTGTCGTCGCGGAAGGCGACATTGTAGCGCGGCCGGTAGTCCTTGATGAGCTTGCCTTCCAGCAGCAGGGCTTCCGCTTCGTTCCGGACGAGGTGGAACTCGAAGTCCGCGATGGTATCGATCAGGGCGCGGGTCTTCAGGTCCGCCCGGGTCTTCCGGGAGGCCAGGAAATAGGAGGACATCCGCTTGCGGAGGTCCCGCGCCTTGCCCACGTAGATGATCGA
>CBFGVD010000033.1:0-12974 GCA_965651965.1 uncultured Verrucomicrobiaceae bacterium
ACGGCCGGCACGGGGGTAAACCCAAGAAACCCCGTGCCGGCCGTATTTGGATCGGTCGCTACAAGCAGAGAGGTGAAACCCAAGAAACCAAACTGCTCGCCACGGCCTATGTGGGTTCAAATTAAGCGGCGGACGTGCCAAGTCCCGTCCCGATTTAAGGAAAAATCGTCACAAGAGGCGCGAAAACGGAGGAAATATGAACCGGACGCATGGATCGGGACGGTTTACTTGCCGTCCACGATTTCACGGATCTCGTCGTCCGAAAGGTCCACCCGCTGGTACACCCCGCGCGCGGCGTGGATCATCGCCATGGCGCTCTCCCGTTCGTCGTGGATTACCTCGATTCCGAGCCTGCGCAGGCTTGCGATCTCCGCCGCGAACTTCGCCCGCCCGAAAATGAGGATGGAGGGGTTGTGGTCGCGCACGATCGGCACGGCGGCGAGGGTCAGATCCACCGCCGGAAAGGTGAAGGCAACCATCCGGGCGCGCCCGATCCCGGCGAGTTCCAGCGCCTCGGAGTGGGAAGCGTCCGCGAAAAGCACCGGCTGTCCCGCCGCCTTCAGGGAGCGGACGGTCTCGGCATTCAGCTCCAGCACCAGCGTGTCCACCCCGGAACGCCGGAGCGCCTCGTTCAACGCCCGGCCCACCGGGCCGTAGCCGCAGATCACGGCGTGGTCCTTTATTTCCTTGATCGAGTGGGTAGGGGTCAGGTTCTCGCTCACCGGCTTCTTCTTGGATTTGAAGAAACCGGTCTTCTCGAAAAGATGGCTGAGATGGCCGCTGCCGCGCATGAGCGGCGGCACCACCGCCATCGTCAGGGCGGCGCAGCTCAGCAGAAGCTGCTGCACGGAAGGATCCGCCGGGCGATAATCCGCCGCCTTCCCCAGCAACACCAGGGAGAACTCCCCGGAACTGGACAAGGCCGCGCCGGTAAGCAGTGCCGGGCGCAGGGGCAATTTGAAAAGCCGCGCCACATTGAAAGCGACGAAGCCCTTCACCAGCAGGATCAGGATGCTGAAACCGAGGATCCGCACCCAATCCGACGCCACCACGCCGAGATCGATCTGCAAGCCTACCGAGACGAAGAAAATCGCCAGGAAGAGGTCCTTGAAGGGCATGATGTCCGCCATGATGCGGTGGCGGTAGATCGACTCGCTCACCACCAGTCCCGCGGCGAAGGCACCCAGCGCGGGCGAGAGCCCCAGCAGGGCGCCCAGCACCGCCACCCCCGAGCACAGGGCGACCACGGAGAGCGTGAAGAGTTCCCCGCTGCGCGTCCGCGCGACCGCATGCAGCAGCGGCGTGATGCCGTAGCGCCCGAGCAGCAGCGTGCCGCCGAGGAAGAGCACCCCCTTCCCGATCGCCAGCGCGATCTCGCCTCCCACCGAGTTTTCCCCCTTTCCGAACAAGCCCGGCAGGATCAGCAGGAAAAGGATCACCACGATGTCATCGAAGAGGGCGATGGCCAGGGCCGTGCGCGCGCTGGGATTGTTCGGCTGGCCCATGTCCTGGAAGGACTTCATCGCCACGGCGGTCGAGCTCAGCGCCACCGATACCGCCAGGACAACCACTTCCGCGGGCGGGCGGATACCGCAAAACCAGGCGATCGCGACGCCAACCGCGGAAATCGTCCCCACCTGGATGCCGCCGCCGATCAGCGATACCCGCCACAGGTGCTTGAACTCGCCGAGCGAGAATTCCACCCCGAGCGTGAACATCAGCAGGATCACCCCCATTTCCGCGAGGTGCGCGATCACCGCATCCATCTCCGTATGCTGGCTGCCGAAGGAGCCGAGCAAGGGCGTATTCGCGATGATGATACCGCAGATCAGGTAGCCGATCAGGAAATTCTGTTTCAATCGCGCGAGCAGCAGCGACATCAGGACTGCAAGCAGCAGCACCATGCTGAGCACCGCGAACAGCGGGGAAACATCCGCCGCACCCGCGGCAAGGAGTGGAAAAGAAAGCATCGTCGCAGCTTTTCCCGGCCGATGGCCGACCCGCCAAGGGAAAAACCCGGCGCTTGAAAAATTCACCGGATTTTACACCCCCGGGCAGGGCCTTACCAGGCGGGCACGGCCATTTTCCAACGCGGGAAGGGATCCTTGAAACGCTTGCCCCACTCTTTCTCCGGGAGTGCGAATTCCTCCGGAGTCAGCAGGGCCTCGTCCAGCATCGCCGTCAGGGCCCCGCGGTCCAGCCGCGTGCCGATCAGCACGATCTCCTGGCGGCAGTCCCCGTTCGGCTCCTTCCACGCGCGATCGATGGCGACGGTATCCGCAGGCCAGTATTCCCGCGGGACGGCGGCCCAGAAATGCCCCGCGCACTGGTGCCTCGCGGCTCCTCCGGCTTGGGACCAGTAGCCCGCGAGCTTCAGCCGCGTGGCGAGCCAGAAGACCCCCTTCGAGCGGATGACGCCGGGCCATTCCTGCCGGAGCAGCTCGAAGAAGCGCTGCGGGTGGAAAGGCACGCGGCGCTCGTACACGAAGTTCGAGATGCCGTATTCCTCCGTCTCCGGCGTGTGCTCCACCAGGGAATCCAGCCAGCCCTCGTGCTGCTCCGCCCGTTTCAGGTCGAAAAGGCCGGTGCCCATCACCGCGGCGAGCGGCACCCGGGATTCCACCGTCTCGTGGATCACCGCCCGCGGGTTCAGCGCCCGGATCATGCCGTGCACCGCACGCCTTTCCTCCGCGGAAACGAGGTCCGTTTTGTTCAGCAGGATCACGTCGGCGAATTCGACCTGGTCGGCGAGGAGATCGACGATGGTCCGTTCGTCGTCCTCTCCCGCCACCTCGCCGCGTTCGGCCAGGCTGTCGTCGGAGAGATAGTCCCGCAGGAAATTGAAGGCATCGACCACCGTGACCATCGTGTCGATCTTCGCCACATCCCCCAGCGAGCGTCCCTCTTCATCGGAAAAGGTGAAGGTCTCGGCCACCGGCATCGGCTCGCTCACGCCTGTCGATTCGATCAACAGATGATCGAAGCGGCCTTCCCGCGCCAGCTTGCCCACCTCCGCGAGCAGGTCTTCACGCAAGGTGCAGCAGATGCAGCCGTTGCTCATCTCCACCATTTTCTCCTCCGTGCGGGAGAGCTCCGCGCCGCCGGAACGGACCAGATCGGCATCGATATTCACCTCGCTCATGTCGTTGACGATCACGGCGACGCGCTTTCCCTCCCGGTTCCGGAGGATGTGGTTGAGCAGCGTGGTTTTCCCCGCGCCGAGGAAGCCGGAGAGAACGGTCACAGGTAGTTTCGGTCTCGAATTCATGCGGCGCTAGAAGATCGATCCGCCCCCTAAATGGCAATTAAATTGCATTTGTTATTTTTATGCGATGAATTGCGCGCAGCTCCAGACCGGAGTTCAAACCAAAGACAGCATCATGATTCCCCATACCATCGGACGAAGCCTCGCAGCATGGACCTTGGCCGCGGCCTTTCTGGCCGGCACCGGCCAGGGAGACGCCGCGCTCTTCAGCTACTACATCGGCGTGGACAGCCTCGGCACCATCGCCAGCGGCGAATTCGCCGGACAAGCGAACCCGAACCACAACCGCCTGACCTTCCTCTACGCTCACCACTACGCCGACACCCCGGCGAGCAATCACTACCACTCGAAGGGCATCTACCGCTATCAACCCGGCAGCGCAGTTTCCCCCGTGATCGAGACCAGCCCCTCGAACTACCTGCCGGAAGGCTCCGCGCCGCCGCTCGCGATGACCGTCGGCACGGGTTTCTACACCGGAAAATCGGTGGTGCTGGAGGAGGAATCCAACCGGTTCAGCCAGATCGACCTCCGCGACACCGGGGATCTGGCGGGCTTCGCGCCGGGCAGCGGGGAGCACTACATGCTCCACTCCTCCGCGGATCGTTGGAGCGGGTCGATCGCGGGTGCGGACGTGCATCTCGTGCTCGTATCCCTCAGCAGCGGCCTTCACATCGGCAGCGAGACTTCCTTCGACATCGGGCTGGTGAATCCGGGCGACGAGTTCCATCTCGGCGAGGACATCGGGTTCTCGCCCGTCTTCTGGATGGAGGGCGACGCCGCACCGGGAACCTACACCGCCTCCTTCAAGCTGGTGGATGAATCGGGCACCTTCGCGGATTCCGGAACCTTCGAGTTCCGCTTCAATGCTGTGCCCGAGCCCTCCGCCGCCGCGCTCTCCCTCGGGGCGCTGGCGCTCGGCGTGATGCGCCGCAAGCGTTGAACCTTCGAAGCGGGCTCCTCCATCGCGGAAGGAGCCCGCGTTTCATTTCAGCGGCGGCGGCGCGTGAAAGCCAGCATGCCCCCCAGCCCGCAAAGGAGCAGCGAGGAAGGCTCCGGCACCACATCGAACACCAGCGTGCCGGAAGTGCTCTTGAAGCCGTCGGTGACGTGGTTCCCGCTGACGATGAACTCGATTTCCCAGGTCCCCGCTTCCGAGAAGCCCCAGTTGTAGTGCGCGTGCGAACCGGGCAGCAGGTCAAGGGTATCGGAGCCGGGGTCCGCGGTGGACATGCGCAGCAGCAATTCGCCGAAGGAGCCGCTCTGCCACAGGGCGAAGTGCCCGGAACCGCTCGGCGAAACCACGCTCCCCAGCGAGAAGTTGAGGCTCCCCCACTCCCCGGCGGAAAGCTCCTCCGTCGCCAGCCCGGCGAAGGGCAGCGCGGGATCGTTCACTTCCGGCAGCACCCAGACGGAGGCACCGGAGTCCGCACCGAGCGCGGGAAAATCCACCGGCAAGGTCATCATCGCATCCTGGGTCACCCGGGTGACGATGTCTTCCAGGGCGAACTCCTCGTCATCCCGCTCGATGCCATCGACGGTGGCCCCTTCGGCATGGAAGTGGAAATCGAGCGCGCCGCCCGAGTATGCCAGGCCGAAATCGGCGTGGCCATGGGTATAAACCGCGGCTCCGGCGAAGGGAGAACAGAAGGTCGCAAGAAGCGCGACCGCGACGAGGCCCTTTTTCCCGGGCCCATGGGTTATGGTGGTTTGGTTCTTCATGGTGCTTGGACGTGGAATCGGAAAAAGGCCCGGGCCGGATCGGGAGCCATCACGCGCAGGCGGCGCTGGAGAATGCGCCCGCGCGCGTTCCCCTCTTCCGCGGACGTTTCGTAGGTTTCAAAAGGGAAGCCCGGGTTGCGCGGCCGGACCGTGGTCCAGCTCTTCAGGTCGCGGCTTGTCCCGGGCACGATCTCCCAACCGCTTTCATCCAGGGGGTCCTTGAAAGTGTCCCGCAGGAAACCGGCCGCCGCGTACCCCTCCGGCGTCGGAAAGGGACGCGGCATCAATTCCGCATCCGCCCGGGCAGGATCGAGTCCTTGCCAGAAGAAGGCGAATTCGACGCCGTTCGCCAATCCGTCGCCGTCATGGTCCGCCTCGGGATCGGCCAGGGTTCCGGCCGGGAGCGCGGCGCTTCTCTCGAAGCTCTCCCGCCATGTCTCGTAGCCGTGCTCCGCGGTCACTCCGGCTCCGAAGACAAGCGTGAAGGGCGGCCCCTCCACCGTTTCCCCCGCCTTTTTCCCCCGGAGCCGACCGGTCACGCGATGGAGCCCGGTGGTATCGAAGGCGGCGAGCAGCGGCCGGCTTGCGCCCCGGGCCAGCGGGATCGCGTCTCCAGCCACCGTGCCGCCTGCGATCATGGCGAGGCTGCCCGGCCCGCGCTTTTCCGCGATGATCCATTCCAGCTCCGTCCACTCCCCGTCGGAAAGGCCGGCCCCGGCGGCCGCGGGGTCCACTCCCACGCCATTCGCCAGCGCGGCGGGAAGCACGGATAGATCGAGCGGCAGCTCCCACCGTGCCCCGGGCAGCCCCGGGCTTGCAACGGTGGCGGGTTGCGTTGCTTCGAGCATCACCCGGTCCGCCGCATAGGCGACGCTTTCGGAGGGCTGCGCCGCGATCATCACCGGCAGTCCGTCCGGCGAAAGGACCGCGCGCAGTTCCCCGCCCGCGGAGATCCGGGAGGAGAAGGGCACGGTGAAACGGAAGGTCTTCCGCGCCGAAGTGAGCACATTCCCCTGCCCCGGCATCAGCTTGCCCTTCGCCTCCAGAGTCACCAGGTAGCTCCCCGGCTTGGTGAAAGCCCAGTTGTAGTGGGTGTGGGAGGAGACCGGAATGGTGGGGATTTCGTCCCCGCTGCCGATCCCGTTGGTGGTATCGAAGGAAAAGACCGCGCTGCCGAAGCTCTCCACCTTCCAAGTCGCGAATTTCCCGCCCGCCCCCGGCCCGGTTCCCTCCACCGAGACCAGGCGCAGGGAAATGCTGCCCTGGCTGCTCGGCGTGTAGTTGTTGCCCACCCGGGCTTGGAAAAGACCTGCCGCCATGGTGGTCCTCACGCCCAGGAAAAGCGCTCCGGTGGATTGGTTTTGCGGCAGCACCCAGAGCGGCGTTCCCGGCGGACCGAAACGTGAGTAAACCCCGGCAGGGCTCGGGACCGCCGTGCGGCTCGCCGGAGACGCGACCAGCAACGTGCTCTCGGGGTCCATCCTGACCACTCCGCCGGAACTGCTGAAATCATCGTCCTCGTCGTAGGAGACCGAAAATCGCCAGCCCGCGTCCGGGTTCCCCGGCACCGGGCTGTAGTCCACGTGGATCTCATGGTGGCCGAGGATCAGATCCGTCGGCGGGGTGAGGCCCATCGCAGGGAGCACGGTGAAAAGCAGCGCGCGCAGGCAGGTCATGCAAAGGCGTTACACGCATATTTATTGCATTAGCAAATAAAATCCATAAGCAACCTTTATTCATGAATCCACGGCTGCTGCTTTCCGTCCTCCTCTGTCTGCCCCTTCCCGCCCAGGATCTGCTTCAGCCTCTGGAGTCGTCGCCGGTGGAGGAACTGGAAGAAATGACCGTGGTGGCGGAGGCCGTCGTCGCAGGGCCGCCGCTCCTCGGTTTCTCAGGTCAGTCCACCAGCACGGTCTCCGCCGAAACCCTCTCGCTGAATGCCGCAAGCACCCTCGGCGAGACCTTGGCCTGGGAGCCCGGGGTTTCCTCCGGCTACTTCGGCCCCGCGGCCAGCCGCCCGGTGCTGCGGGGCTTCGAGGGCGTGCGGGTGCGCATGCTGCGGGACGATCTGGGCACCTTCGATCTCTCCGACATCAGCCCGGATCACGGCGTGGCGCTCGAGCCCTTCCTCCTTGAAAGCGTGGAGATCCACCGCGGCGCCGCATCCCTGCTCTACGGAAACTCCGCCATCGGCGGCGCGGTGAATGCCCGCAGCCGCGTGCTGGCCCGCGAAATGCCGGAACGCCCCGTTTCGGGCGGCTGGGAAACGCGCTACGATACGAACGGCGACGGTCTCGCGGGCGCGGGCTACCTGACCCTTGCGGAGGGGCCGTGGGTTTTCCGCTTCACCGGCTCCGCGCGGGATTCGGGCGACATCCGCATCCCCGGCCGGGCCCGCAGCGGTGCCTACCAGATCCTGGAAAATCCGGGCGTGTACAATCCCGCCACCGGCACCGTTGTCCCGGTCCCGAATCCCGACGGCGTGCTGCCGAATTCCTCCCACGAAGGTTCCACCTGGTCCGCAGGGCTTTCCTGGCTGCCGGAAAACCTGCCCCTTTTCCTCGGGGTATCCTATTCACGTTTCGACAACCTCTACGGCGTTCCCTACCATTACCCCGGGGATGCCACGGACCTCTACGGCGACCACACGCTCGATCTGGGACAGGACCGCTTCGACCTGGAAGGCCGGATGGAATTCGAGGAAGGATTCATCTCCCGCATGGATGCCCGCCTGGCCTACGCCGCCTACCGCCATGCGGAGCTTTTCGAGGGCCTGGGCAAGGACCGGGGGCGCGACTTTCCGGACACCACCCTGGAGAAGGATGCCATCGAAACGCGCGTCGATCTTCACCATGGCCGGGAAGACGGCAGATTTGCCGGCGTGATCGGCATTTCCGGCGGCACGGAGGATCTCACCGCCCTGCGCGCCGTCTTTCCGCCGCCAGATCTCCAGCAGGTCCGCAGCACCTTGCGCAGCGACAGCGCCGGGCTCTTCCTGCTGGAGAAATACCGGGCCGGGGAATGGACGGCGCAGCTCGGCTACCGGGCGGAAAAACTCCGCATCCACGATCACAGCCTGGAGCAATTCGGCATCTTCCAAGGCCAGAACGATCTTTCCCACAGCGGTTCGCTTTCGCTCGGCTGGGAAAGGGAGAATGCCGGTCCTTTCGACCGCCTCGCCGCCACCGGCACCCTTTCGGGAGTGGAACGCCTGCCCTCCGCCGTCGAGCGCTACGCCTTCTGGAACAATGCCGGGATCGGCCGCTTCCTCGTCGGCGGGGATCTCGACGGCACCCCGCTCCGGGCGGAGGAATCGCTCGGCTACGAACTCGGGGTCGAGGCGGAAAAAGGCCCGCTCCGCGGCAGGCTGAACCTCTACCGCTACGATTTCGACAACTTCATCTTCCTCCAGGAAGCGCCCGGGCTCACCGGCGGCTTCGGCCGCGCGGCGCAGTACATCGAGCGGGCCGCCAGTTTCACCGGCTTCGAGGCGGAAGCCGCCTGGCAGATCCGGGAAGAACTCTCCCTCAGCCTGATGAGCGACTACGTGCGCGCGGAAAACGAGGACGACGGCGAGCCGGTCCCGCGCATGCCGCCGCTGCGCTTCGGCGGGCGGCTGGAGTGGAAATCCGGAGACTTCACCGCGGGGCTGGAGGTACGGCATGCCACCGCGCAGGACCGGGTAAAGCCCGCGCCCAGGCCGGAACTCCCCTCCGGCTCCTACACCCTGGTGAATGCCGACGCTTCCTGGACCCTGCCCGTCTCGAACCATGAGCTCACGCTCTTCCTGCGGGCCGTGAACCTGCTGGATGAGGAAGCACGGGTCTCCACTTCCTTCCGCAAGGATGTTGCGCCTTTGCCAGGCAGAGGACTCACCCTCGGGATCAGGCACGAGTTTTAGAAAGGCGATTATGCCCCATGAGTGCATTATTTATTTTGATGCTTTTGTATTTTTATTGCGTTTTTTGAGGCTCTTTTTCAGGGTCGCGGGCGTCCCGCGATCCGCGGACTTCCAGCATGAGCACTTTTTCCCTGGCTTTCCGGTTTGCTTGCGGCGGCACCCTGCTCGCCCTTCCGGCCTTCTCGCAATCCTCCGATCTCTTGCCCGCCACCGCGCTCGATGAACTGGTGGTGACCGCGACTCCCGGGAAAAAAACGCTCTTCGAGCAGGTGCAGCCGGTAACGATCCTCGATGGCGAGGAATTGCAATTCGATCTACAACCGACCCTCGGCGAAACCCTGGGAAGACAGGCGGGTGTCAGCGCCACCTACTTCGGCCCCGGCGCCAGCCGCCCGATCATCCGCGGCCTGGGGGAGGACCGCGTGCGCGTGCTCCAGAACGGCACCTCCGTGCTCGATGTCTCCAACGTTAGCCCGGACCACGCGGTGGCGACCGATCCCCTGTCCGTCCGCGCCATCGAGGTCGTGCGCGGGCCGGCCACCCTCCTCTACGGGCCGAATACCATCGGCGGCGTGGTCAACGTGATCGACAACCGCATCGCGGAGGAACGCTTCACCGGCCGGTGGCCCTCCGGCAGCTTCGCCAGCAGCTTCGGCTCCGCGGATGATTCCGAATCCTACTCCGGGGAAATCACCTTCGGGAAGGGACCGCTGGTTTTCCATCTGGATGGCTTCAGCCGCGAGACGGAGGACCTGGAGATCCCCGGTTTCGCCCGCTCCGCACGGCTGCGGGCCGCGGAACCGCTCGCGCCCGGAGAAATCGAACCGCACGGCACGCTGCCGAACAGCGCGACGGAATCGAAGGGCGCGGGCCTGGGCGCTTCCTACGTGTGGGACAAGGGTTATTTCGGCCTGTCCTACTCCGGCGTGGATTCCCTCTACGGCACGGTGGCGGAACCGGACGTCACCATCGACCTGCGGCAACGGCGCTGGGATTTCCGCGGGGCTTTCAGGGAACCGGCATCCTGGATCAAGGAGATTGACTACAAGTTCGGCTATTCCGACTACGCCCACACGGAGTTCGAGGGCGCGGAGCGCGGCACGGAATTCCTGATCGAGGGCTACAACGGCCGCGCCGAAATACTGCACGAGAAACTCGGCCCCTTCGAGGGTGCCTTCGGCTTCGAGACCCAGCACTCGGATTTTTCCGCCCTCGGCGCGGAAGCCTTCCTCCCCTCCGTGGAGAACGACGTGAACTCGCTCTTTCTCTTCGAGGAAATCCCCTTCGGGAAAACCCGGCTCCAATTCGGTGCGCGCTATGACCGCCAGACGAACGAAACGGAGCCGGATCCCTCCTTCGGCCCGGGACTGGAGCGGGATTTCGATGCCTTCAGCGCTTCCGCGGGGATCGTTTACAATCCCGCCCCGGACTATGCGCTCGCTCTTTCCGTGGCCTACACGCAGCGCCCGCCGACCTATGTGGAGCTTTTCGCGAACGGTCCCCATGTCGCGACCGGCACCTTCGAGATCGGCGACCCGAACCTCGATACCGAAGACTCCCTTTCCATCGATCTCTCCTTCCGCAAAAAGGCGGGCCGCGTGACCGGCAGCGCGGGGATCTTCTACTACCGCTTCGACAATTTCATCAGCCTGGCTCCCACCGGAGCCGACTTCACCGACCCGGACAGCGGGGAGACCATGCCCATCTTCGCCTACGAAGCGGTGGGCGCGGAATTCCATGGCGGCGAGATCGAAGCAACCGTCCATCTGCTGGAGCCCGCCCCCGTGCCGCAGGACGGCACGGGAGCCAAGGATGCCCCGCCGCCTGCCAGCGCAAACCCGGACCGGCAGCTCGACCTGATCCTGCGGGCGGACTACACCCGTGCCGAAAACCGGGATACCAGCCTCCCCCTGCCCCGCATCCCTCCTTTCCGCGCCACCACCGCCCTGGAATACCGGGCCGGGGGCTGGGCCGCGCGGCTCGAAGGGCAGTATGCCGCCCGCCAGGACCGGCATGACATCCAAGAACTGGCCACCGACGCCTACTTCCTCGTGAACGCCGGCCTCAGCTACAACACCCGCTTCGGCGACGTGGACACCACCTTCTACGTGAAGGGCATGAACCTGACCGACGAAGAGGCCCGCCAGAGCACCTCCCTGCTGAAGGACATCGCGCCCCTCGCCGGGCGCGGGGTGGTGGCCGGGGTGCGCGCGGAGTTCTGAAGGCTTACGCCGCGGCGCGGCAAATCCTCTGGAAAATCACCACCGCGGCACAGGCGGCCATGCCCGCCAGCAAGGGCCGCGCCTCGGTGGGGAAAAGCAGGATGAAGCCCCGGCCCTTGATCAGAGCCGAGTAGCTGGACACGCAGAAGGGAAAGAGGAAGAGCCGGAATTTCGTCCAGCCGTCCATCCGCTGCCCCGGAACCTTCGTGGCGAAGATGAGCGCGATCCCGATGAGGGCGGAAATCCCCAGCGCGGACAGCCAGATCACCGGCGAGGGATCGAAATAAAAAGGCACGATCGCCAGATACCAGGCGAGGTAGCACCACAAGACCAGCTTCGGGGCTTTCAGTTTCGCGAAATAGGCGATCACGCGCATGGAGCGGTAGCACGATCCATTCCCGCGATGGCAGCGCAAGACCGGATCCGGGCCGGGCCGGAAAGCGGCGGCAGGTTACGAAAGCGTCAGGTGGCGAACTTGTCGCGACAATCATGAGGATCAAGGCAGGGCGCTTTTGCTGTGTTTCAGGGGTCTCCTTGTTTCCTTCCCATGAAACTCCGCATCCACCCCAAGCTCGCAGGCACTCCCCTGCTCCTCGCCCTCCTGGCTTCCGCCCAAGCCGGTGTCACCGGCTTGCGCCAGCACCAGACCATCCATCTGGGAGTCAATTCCGGCGAAGTCGTCTCCTTCTCGCCGACTCAGGACACCCTCGCCGTCACGGACATGACGGTCGGCGGCGTGCGGCTCTTGCGCCATGACGGCACCTCCTTCGCCAACCACGCCGCGGTGGACATCGCCGCCTGGTTCGCGGCGAATCCCGTGGCGGGCTTCACTTTCGATGAAGTCACCGGCGTCGCCCTCGATCCGGATGGCAGCGGGCTCGGCGCGGCGGCCGTCATCAACGGCTCCGCCGTCAACGTCGGCGGCACCGACTACACCAACACGGTGCCCCAGATCGGCCGCGTGGTGTTCTTCAACCTGAACGACGGCACGGTGCTCGGTTCCCTCCCCGCCGGGTATCATCCCGACTGCGTGGCGATCAAGGGCGGCAAGGTCGCCATCGCCTGCGAAGGACAGCACGCATGGGACGGGGACGACATCGACGTGGCCGGCTTCGATTCCGTGCAGCAACCCGGTTCCGTCACGGTGATCGATGTCTCGGCCGTGAATTCCGGCAATCTCGCGAGCTTCGATTTCTCCACCCTCGCGCCGCAGGACATCGATTTCAGCACCGTCCCGGCGATGATCGCCGGACTGCGGGACCACACCTCCTTCGAGGCCGCGAACACGAAGCCGAAATACTTCCACATCGAGCCGGAATACGTCGCCTTCAGCGCGGACAACTCGAAGCTCTTCGTAAGCCTCCAGGAGAACAACGCCATCGCCGTGCTCGATCTGGCGACCTTGACATGGGACAACGCGACCGGCCTGGGCCAGCGCCCCCTCACCATCGACGCCTCCGACCGGGATGCCGTCTTCGACCCGAGCAATCCCGCTCTCGGCCTGCCGATGCCGGATGCGATCGCCACCTGGACCCGGGAAGGCGAGACCTACATGATCACTGCCGACGAAGGCGATGCCCGCGTGGACGACGGCGACATCCAGCGCCTCGCTTCCGCCGTCTCCACCTACGGCTTCGCCAGCGGCTTCTCCGTCTCCACGAACAACAACGACTACGGCCGGCTGAACATCCTCAAGGACCAGAGCCTGAACGGCCCCGTTTCCCCCGCCTCAGATATCGACAAGGTGGCGTGCATGGGCAGCCGCGGCCTTTCGCTCTGGAAAAAGGAGACCGACGGTTCCGTGACCTGGGTCTCCCACCTGCCTCTGGAAGCGGAGCTCTTCCAGCGGGATCCCTCCCGCCACAAT
>CBFGVD010000034.1:0-12956 GCA_965651965.1 uncultured Verrucomicrobiaceae bacterium
GGAGATCCGCCGCGATCTGGAACAGGCGGGGCCGATGCCGGGGGTCATGCCGCTGCTGGAAAAGCTGAAAGCCGCGGGCGTGCCGGCGGCGGTCGTTTCCAGTTCTTCCCATTTCTGGGTGGACGGCTGGCTGGAGAAGCTGGGGCTGCGGCCTTGGTTCCAAGCGGTGGTGTGCCGGGGGGATGCGCCGAGGATCAAACCCGCACCGGACCTGTGGCTGGAGGCCCTGCGCCAGCTCGGGCAGCCTGCGGAGGCGTGCCTGGCGATCGAGGACTCCCTGAACGGCGTGAAATCCGCCAAGGCGGCCGGACTGAGCGTCTGGGCGGTGCCGAACCGCACGACGGCCTGCCTCGATTTCTCGCTGGCGGATCGCATTTGCCCTTCCCTGGAAGATCCCGCTTTCGAGCCCTGAGGGGAAACGCGGTGCAGCCGCCGGTCGGTTCGGGTCGTCTCCCCGGAAAAAGAAAAAGCCGGGAAGCCCTTGCGGACTTCCCGGCCGGAATTTTTCAGCTCAGGAGCGGATCACTGGCCGCGGGGCTGCGGCGCGCGCAGGACCGGGTTGATGTCGGTGCCCCACGGGGTGCTGTCGCCCACGGACTCCAGGGTACGGCCGCCGCCGATGGCGACCTTCTTGTCGTCGCGGATGGTCTCGGCCTTGGCGCTCTGGTCGAGGCGCAGGACGATGGCCTTTTCACCGTACGGCTCGGGGTCGAAGGTCCAGTCGGTCTGGGCCTTGTAGGACGGGGCCACCACGACCGGGCGGCCCGGTTCGCCGGAGCTGCTCTGGGCGTCCGTCAGGGAAACCATGACGTAGCTGAAGCCGACTTCACCGGCAGACAGCGCCTTGGCCTGGCTGTTGAAGATGTCGTCGGGCTTCTTCGGCGAGAAGGAGGATTTGCACCAGAAGGGCTTCTCCGACTTCAGGCCGGTGGCGATGAGCTGGCGGAAGTAATCGTTGGAGAAGTTGCCGTTGAAGGACAGCTCCGTGCCGGTCATTTCCTTGACGTCTTCCGCAGTGTTGTTGTCCGGGAAGGTACCGTACTCGCTGTCGAATTCGAACAGGGCGAGCCCGACCTGGCGGACGTTGTTCAGCGCTTCCGTGCGGTCGGCAGCCTTGCGCTGCTTCAGGATCACGGGAGCCGAGAGGCCCGCGAGGGCCGCGATGATCACGATCACCACGAGCAGCTCCACCAGGGTGAAACCGCCGGGCTGGCGATGATATTTGGCTTTCATGTTTTTACTTTCGGTTTTTGGTCTATGGTGGGCCGCTAAGGACCCGTTTTTTATATGACCCCGGGCATTCGGAAACACCCGAGGATCAAGAAAGGCTAAGTCCGCGATCCCCCGGCGCAAGGAGAAAGAAAGTCGCCCGCGAAGAGGTGGTTACAAGGTACCGCGCGGCGAAAGCCCTTGGCCCTCAGCGCGCGAATGCCGCGGCGAGCGCCGCCAGGGAATCCCCGCTGGGGCGGTCCGCCTCCAGGATCGCTTGGCGCTGCAGCAGCGTCAGCTCTTCCGTGCCCTTTTTCGCCAGATCGAGCATGGCGGTCATCTCGGCGCCGGTGAAAACCGCCTCCTCGCCGCTGCCCTGGACTTCCACGTAATCCCCGCTTTCGGTCATCACGACGTTGAAATCGACGGCCGCGCCCTTGTCCTCCACGTAATCTAGATCGAGCACGGGCTGGCCGTCCACCACGCCGGCGGAAATGGCCGAGACAAGCCGTGCGAGCGGGAAAGCCTTCAGCTTGCCCGCAGCCATCAGGCCGTTCAGGGCGATCGCCAGGGCCACGCAGCCGCCGGTGATGGAGGCGGTGCGGGTGCCGCCGTCCGCCTGGAGCACGTCGCAATCGATCCAAATGGTCCGCTGGCCGAGCTTGGTGAGATCGGTGACGGCACGGAGCGCGCGGCCGATGAGGCGCTGGATCTCCGACGAGCGGCCGTCCAGCTTGCCGCGGGTGATGTCCCGCTGCTTCCGCTCCAGGGTGGAGTAAGGCAGCATGCTGTATTCCGCCGTCAGCCAGCCGCCTTCCACGCGCTGGGCTTTCATCCAGCGCGGCACGTCCTCCTCCACGGTGGCGGTGCAGATCACCCGGGTCCGCCCGAAGGACACCAGCACGGAACCCGCGGCGTGCGGGGCCACGTGGGGAATGAAGGAAATCGGGCGGAGCTGGCCGGGCTGGCGGCCGTCGTGGCGGGCGGAAGACATGCCGGGCAGTGAAGGGAAGCCCGGAGCGGATGGCAAGTGCCCGGCGGCGCGGCCGCTTTTCGCGCTTGGAATGGAGCGGCTTCCGGGTTCCGCTGGCCGCGGGGATGAAAGAAACGCTGGCCGAACTGGAGCGCTGGGGCGCCGATGTGATCTTCGGCCGCGCGAAAGGCTTCCGCGCCGGGATGATGCGGCTGGCGATGAGCGCGCTTTCCGGCGTTTACCGCCTGGCGGTGCAGACCCGCCTGAGGATCTACCGCAAGCGCTGGCGGCAGCAGCACCACCTGGGCACCCTGGTCGTGAGCATCGGGAATCTGACGGTGGGCGGCACCGGCAAGACCCCGGTGGTGGAGCTGCTGGCGAAAACCCTGCGGGACCGCGGGCGGCGGGTGGCGATCCTGAGCCGCGGCTACAAGAGCCGCCGCCTGAAGGAGCCGCAAAACTGGAAGGGCAAGGACGGCCGTAAGATCGCCCCGGAAAGGATGCCGAAACTGGTCTCCACCGGCCGCGCCCTGCTGCTGGACTCGAAATTCGCGGGAGACGAACCCTTCATGCTCGCGCGGAATCTGGACGGCGTGGCGGTGGTGGTGGACAAGGACCGGGTGAAGGGCGGCCGCTTCGCCGTGGGCGAACTCGGCGCGGACACCCTGGTGCTGGACGACGGCCTGCAGTACCTGCACCTCTCCCACGGCATCGACATCGTGCTGGTGGACCGCAGCGCCCCCTTCGGCACGGGCGCGCTGCTGCCTCGCGGCACCTTGCGCGAGCCGCCGCGCAATCTCTGCCGCGCCAGCTACATACTGATCACGAAGTGCGACGGCACGCCGAACGACGCGCTGATCGAGAAACTGCGGCGTCACAACCGGGTGGCCCCGATCATCGAGTGCACCCACGGCCCGCGCTATCTGGAAAACGTCTTCACTCAGGAAAGGGAGCCCCTGCATTTCCTGAAAGACAAATGGACCGCCGCGATCAGCGGGATCGCCGTGCCCGAAGGCTTCGAGCGCGGGCTGGAGAAGCTCGGCGCGCGGCTGGAGATCCGGCGCCGCTTTTCCGATCACCACCGCTTCTCCCGCAAGGAGATCGAGAAATTCATGGAACGCTGCATCGAGCGCGACATGGAGCTGGTGGTCACCACGGAGAAGGACGCGGTGCGCTTCCCGCGGCCGAAAGAGATCACGGTGCCGATCTATTTCCTACGGATCGAGGTGGAGATCCTGAAAGGGCACGACGCATGGAACGATCTCGTCACCCGGCTCTGCCACCCCTCCGCCCCCGGTGATCCGGTGCTGCGCTACCGGGATGCCTACGCGCTCTAGGAGCGGCCCCGCTCCCGCGCCCGAAAGACCTTGATGCGCGGGACTTCCGGCACCATAACTTCCACGACCAAGATGAGCACTTCATTCAATCCCTACGCCGTCGGGCCGGTGGCCGAAGCCCCGCTGGAGACGCGCACCGACTTCGTGCGGAAAACCTACACCCACCTCGCGGGCGCCATCGGGGTCTTCGCACTGATCGAAACCCTCCTGATCCAGGCCGGATTCGGGATGGCCGCGCTGCGGATGCTGGACGCGAGCAAGTATTCCTGGCTGATCGTGCTAGGCGCCTTCATGGCTGTCTCCTGGATCGCCAACAAGATGGCCTACAGCCAGACCTCGAAAGGCACGCAGTATTTCGGGTTGATCCTCTTCACCTTCGCGGAAGCCATCATCTTCCTGCCGCTCATCGCGGTGGCGATGGTGACCGTGGGTCCCGGCGTGATCGGGCAAGCGGCGGTGGTGACCGGGGCCATGGTCCTCGGCCTCACGGCCATCGCCTTCACCACGAAGAAGGATTTCACCTTCCTCGGCGCGGCGTTGAAGATCGGCGGCTTCATCGCCCTGGGCTTGATCGTGGCCTCGATCTTCATGGGCTTTTCGCTCGGGATCTGGTTCTGCGCGGCGATGGTCCTCTTCGCCTCCGGCTCGATCCTCTACAATACCAGCGCGATCATGTATCACTATGCGCCCGGCCAGCACGTGGCGGCCTCTCTCTCGCTCTTCGCCAGCGTGGCGCTGCTCTTCTGGTACGTCCTGCGCCTCTTCATGAGCCGCGATTGAACCTTTCCGATCCAGCGGATCAAAACAGGGCCGGGTGCTTGGATGCATCCGGCCCTTTTTTGTTTCCGGCACTTCGGAAGCGCGGCGTGCAAGTTGCATCCAACGGACGGGATCATGCATGGATTCGGGTCGTCCCCTGCGGCGGATGAAACGACGAAAGCATATTGCAACGCTCTATTTTCAAACGAATTACGACACAATAACCCAAGGCGAAAAATCCGGTGGCACGAGGCCTGCGAAAATGGAGGCGAATCCTCTCCGCCGGATTTTCATGCCGTCATGCATGGTCCGGCGTGGAAGTTACTTACCCCATCGACAACCATGAAAACGACGAACATCACTCGTATCGCCCTGCTGCTCGCCCTCGGCTCCCTCGGCCCTGCCGCTTACGCCCAGGAGGAGACGGAGAAAAAAGGCGACGCCGCCGTGGCCGAAAAGCCGGTGACCGAACCGGGAACCATCGCCGCCGCCCTGCGGGACGGTGCCACCTTCTCCATCCTGACCAAGGCCATCAAGGCCGCCGGTTTGGAAGAAACGCTGGGCACGAAGGGCTCCTACACCGTTTTCGCCCCGACCGACGAGGCGTTCGGAAAACTGCCGGAAGGATCCCTGGACAAGCTGATGCTGCCGGAGAACAAGGAGAAGCTGCGTTCCCTCCTGCTCTACCACGTGCTTCCCGGCGTTTTCACCTCCTCCGACCTGAAGGATGGCGAGGTGAAGACCTCGAACGGCGAGAAGATCGAAATCGACATCGAATCCGATCATGTGGAGGTGGAGGATTCCAAGGTGGCGAAGGCCGATCTGATGCTCAATAACGGCGTGGTCCACTCCATCGACAAGGTGATGGTGCCGAAGTCCCTCGACGGCTTCGCGGGCCTCGATGAGGACTGACCGGGATTTTCGTAGGGCTCCCGAACCCTGACACGCGTCCCCGGCGGTACCCGCCGCCGGGGACGTTTTTCTTTACCCCTCTCCCCGCCCGGGATCGGCCGGAGAAGGAGTTCCGCCTTGTCGCGGTGCCCCGCCTCCCCTAATCCCCGTGCGCACATGGAAGCGATGCACCTCTACGAGCGCCTGCCCCTCTTCGGCACCGGGATCGCGCTGGGCGTGTGGCTGGTCGCTCTCCACGCCTTCCTGCTGGCCAAGCCGGCGCTGGCACAGGGCTTCCTGAAGCGCTTCCCGCGGGACCAGAAGATCGGGCAGGTGCTGCTGGCCATCGGATTGCTGTGGTTCTGGCTGCTGGTGGCCCCGCCGGGGAAAGGCATCCTCCACGCGCTTTCAATGGATCTCGGGGAGTTCAACGGACTGAAAAAGTACCTGCGCTTCCTGGTGCCGATCTCGATCGTGGCGGTCGGCATGGCGGTGAAGGAATTCCTGGCGGTGCGCGCGCTGGGATTGCTGGGGCTCATGGTCGCCGCCCCCCTGCTGGAGGCGGCCTTTCTTAAAGATCCGCAGAGCCGCCTGCTCGTCCCCATCTTCGCCTTCGCCCTGATCATCAAATCCCTCTACTGGGTGGGCATGCCCTATCTCTTCCGCGATGCGGTGAGCTGGGCCACGGCCTCCCAGAAGCGGTGGCAGATGCTCTGCATCGGCGGGTTGGCATACGGCGTGGCCGTGCTGGCCTGCGCTTTCCTCTTCTGGAAGGGCTACTGAGGGCGGCCTATTCCGCGACGATGCGGAAGAAGAGCTTTTCAGCCTCCTCTGGCGGGATGTAGCGGACGGTGATCCGCTCGTATTCCCCGCCCGGCAGGTCTTCCCGGAAAAGCTCCGTGAGATCCGGAGCCGCCGGCTGCCAATCGCCGAGGTCGGGGGCGACCTGCACGCGGTAAGCGACTCCGGCGGGCGCCTTCCGCGCCGTATAGCGGAGCGTGACGCTGCCATCCGCGGCGCGGTCCATGGGAACCGGGAAGACATCATGCGCGAGGGGATCCCCGCCGAAGGCGAACTCGCCGAAATTCGTGGTCCCGTCGCCCTCTGCATCGATGTCCCGCCCGTGCAAGTGGCCGAGGCCCGGCAACCGGGAAGCGAGCCACTGCTCGTACGGAGGCATGGCCGGGGCGTCGGCGGCAAGCCCGGCGATTTCCACGGGATCGAGCACTCGCGCGTGGATGCGGAATTCATCGATATCCCCTTGGAAACTGGTCGCCGCACCTTCCGGATTCCCGCCGATGCTGAGCACCTGGTTCGCATCGAGCACCGAGCTGCTGCCGGTGCCGGCGGTCTCCAGGAGACCGTTTACATAGATCCGCATCTCCCCGCTGGCCTGGTGGCGGGTAAAGGCGGCATGCACCCATTCGCCGGTATTCACCGCACTGCTGCCGTGGACGATGCTATTCGGAAACACGCCGCCGGCATGGCCGGTCTGGAAAGAGAGGCGATTGATGCCGGCGGAACGTGTGCCCGCGATCATGAAGTCATTGGTCGGTCCCGGGCTGTCCGCGGTGACGATCGCGCGGCCGGCCGGCGGGGCATCGGTAAGCTGGAACTCCTGGGTGGTACGCAGCCAGAAGGAAATCGTGAAGTCCCCGGTGGCGGCATTCGGCATGCTGACCCGTTCTCCGGAGCCATCGAAGGACAAGGCGGAGCCGGATTTCCCCGCGATCCAATCCTCCGGCTCCATGCCGAGCAGGGTGCCGTGATTTTCCTGCGGCGAAAGGTCGTTGGCGGAGACTCCGCTCCCTTCATCGAAGGGGAGCCAGGCGAGCAGGGTGCCGTCCGAAACGATGATGCGCTTCACCGCGGAGGCGAAATTCCCCAGCCCGCCGCTGCCGGTGGCACGATCCGCGGGCAACTCCACTGTGACGGTGCCGAAGCCCGCGGGCTCGAGATCCAGCAGGTAGCTCCCCCCCGCTCCGGAAAGCCCCGTGGCGAAAGCCCCGGAAACCGAGAAATCCCCCGCCGACAGGCCGGTGACGGGCTCCGAAAAGCGTACCTCCACCTGGAAGGAGCCTCCCGCACCGGCGGGAGCCAGCAGCTCCACGCCCGGTGCGGATGGCAGGGAGAGAATCCAATCCGTGATGACTTGCGCCGCCTCCTCATCCACGAGGTTTTTTGCCAGCGGCGGCATTTTGATCACACCGGTGCTACCATGGCGGACGCGCAGGATCGAATGCCCGGGATCGCCGGGGACGATGATGCGCTCCTGTTCCGAAGGCTCCACCAGGCTGCCGCGGATGAGGCCCTGCGCCGGGAGCGGGGTGCTGAAACGGGCATCGAACAAGGCGCGGACGCCGCCGGGGCGGTGGCACTGGGCGCAATTCGAGTCCAGGTAAGAGCGCACCCGCTCTTCCAGGGTCGCGGTCTCATCGGAGATGTGGCGGCTTTTCAGGAACCAGGGAAGGTGCTCCGGCCGGTAAGCTTCATCGAACCAGCCGAGCGAACCGAAGGTCTCAAGCTGGTTCGCGGTGCGGCCCGTGCGGGCGTAACCGATCTCGCCGTTGAGCTGGTAGGTTTTGAGGCCGAGGACATGCCCGGCATTGCCATTGTGGCAGACCCGGCAATCGGTAGGGCCGGGATAATCCCAGCGCTGGAGACGGGTCCCGCCATCCGCCTCGGCGATGGGGATGTCCTCGCCCAAGCCTTCCGAAAGCAAGTCGGCATCGCTGCCGTCTTCCCGCCACTTGTACGTCAGGCCGTAGGGCTCGCCGCTCTCCGGCATGACGATGAAGCGCGTCTCCAGCCGCCTGAGGATGGAGGGATCCGCCTCATCCACGGGGAGCTCGAAGTGCTTGATGAAAACGGTGCCCGGCGGGAAGGACCAATTCCCGTCCGCGGAGAAGCGGATCTTTTCATCCGGCGAATCATGCACGCCGTCATTCGGCAGCGCGATCCAACGTTTCTTTTCCGCGGCATCCGACCATAGCGGGGCATTCACGCCGTACGGGAAGACGCCGGCCGCGGGCGCTAGCGTGGCGAGATCGGCGAAGGCACCCGTTTCCGAGAGCAGCGCGGGCGGCTCCGAAACCACGATCCGCGGCTGCCATGCTTCCCCGGCATAGAGGAATTGCGAGGGAGGCAGCGCGACATTCGCGATGCGGAATTCATCGAACTGAGCATCCGCCACCCAATCGGCGGCATTTCCGCCATGCATGCCGCGGCCGAGGGTCCAGATACCGGGCTGGAGATTCCCCGGGTAGCCCTCGCCTTGTCCGAGCTGTACGTAGCCGCCGCTCTCCCGCGAATAAACGGTCACGGTGCCTGCCGCGGCATCCCCGACGATGGCGAGATGATACCAGCGGTCCGTAACGAATTGATCCCGATCCAGCACCTCTACCGGAACGGAAACCCATTGCCCGGTGGCGGGATCGATGCTGCGGACATTCAGGAAGAGGTCGCCGTTCTGGAGCGGTACGAGGGAATTTCCCTGGGGATTCGAGCGCGCCCAACGCATCAGCCGGAAAGGCTGGAGCGCGGGGCCGTTCTCCAGATCGATGGGTGCGGTACCGGTCATGCCGTCGAGGCCGAGAAAGCATTGGTAACCGCTTTCCAGGGACCCGGCGGCCGGGCGAAAGCTCAGCTCGACGGTGAAGTCATCCAGCTTGCCGAAGCTATCGGCCATGTAGAGCTGGCCGCTGGCATTCCCCGGCCTTCCGGTACTTTCGCCGGGGCTCGCAATCCGGACTCCGGCATCATTCCCCGGACTGCCTGCGGGGATCAGATCGCCGGGAAAGCCGTAGCGCGTATTCGAACTGGCATCCGTTTCGTTGTCCGCGGCCAGGAGGGCGGCTCCCTGGTGGATCTCATCCGAAGTGGCATTGCCCGGATTGTCCGACACGTAGCCGGAGCTGTTTTCCGCGGCCTGGTCCTCGAAGCGGTACCATACCGGGTTCGCGGAAGCGGGCGCGGTGACAGCCAGTTTCATGAAACGGCCCCGGTTTCCGGTACCGTTGATCTTGATGAAAACGGGTTCTCCCGCCTGATCCCGCCCGATGGTGGAAGTGCCGCTGTACACGCTGCCGCTGGGCATGTCCGTGAGAATCATATCGGTGGCAACACCGCCGGCTGCATCGTAATCGAAGGCACGGATACGACCGCTGACATTATCCACGGTGAGATATTTCCCGGCCAGGGAAGGATGCTCCTCCCCGCGATAAACGAAGCCGCCGACCACGCAGCCATCCGGCCCCGCGGCATGGGCCACGCTCCAGACGGGCTCCGCGAGCGTGCCGTGCAGGGTGGCGGGCGGGGCTTTCGGCCCCGTCACCTTGCCCTCGCGGAAGGGCCAGCCGTAGTTCGCGCCGGGAAAGAGCAGGCAAAGCTCCTCCTCCGTATCCTGGCCGCTTTCCCCGATCCAAGTGCGGCCGGTGGCGGCATCGTGCGAGAACCGGTAGGGTTGACGCAGGCCGATGGCGTAGAATTCCTCCAGATGCCCGCCTTCTTCGTCCAAAAAGGGATTGTCGTCCGGGATGGTGTAATGGGCGGTGAAGCTCTCCGGCCAGCCATCGGGCATGGCGATCTGTGCCGGCTGGCGGCGGATCGGATGGCTGCGGGAGAGGTCCTGATCGACATCGATCCTGAGGATGCCGGAGAAGAGCCGGGCATCGATCTGCTGGCCGACCCCGAATTGATCGTTCGCGCCGCCTTCGTCCCCCACCGCCACGTAGAGGAAGCCGTCCGGGCCGAACATCATGCAGCCGCTGTCGTGGAACTGCTGACGGTCGGATTGTTGGATCAGGATCAGCTCGCTCCCCGGATCGGCGGCTTGGCTGCCGTCCGGAACGTTGAAGCGCGAGAGCCGCCAGTAGGCCTCGCTGCCGTTTCCGCCGGCGGGTTTCCACTTGTAGGTGATGTAAACGTAGCCGCGGTTCGGCGAACTCTCCTGGCCGAATTCCGGATGGAAGACCAGCCAGGTCATCCCGCAATCGCTGGATGTGAAAGTCTGCGAGCGGTGATCGAGGAAAACCTCCGTACCGCTTGCCGCCGGGTTATCTTCAAAGAGGAAAATCCGCCCTTCTTTCGCCAGGCATAGCAATTTATTCGTGCCCGGATATGGCACAAGGTGCGTGGGGAGATTGATATTGATCCCCGTGTAGGTCTCTTGGACGGACCACTCCGCCGCAGCCGAGGGCTCGATCGGCGGGAACCGTCCGTTCAAGAACGGGCCTATGGCCTCCGGGGCATCGAGGCCGGGCTGGGCGCGGAGAATAGGTAAGGGGGCAAACAGGAGGACTGCCGGGGTCAAAGCAGCCCGGAGCAGGCGGGATTCTGCCCTGAGAAGGGGCGAGGCGGGCATGGGTTTTCGTCAGCCGAGGGTTGGACACTATTACGAAAACCGGTTCCACAATGCAAACGATTAGTTCCCGAGCAATCCAAGCTCCCATGCAGCCCCTATTGGCCACTCCTGAAAACGAAAAAGGCGGGATGCTTGCGCATCCCGCCTTTCGCGAATGTGTCAGAAACCAAATATTAGCGGCGGCGGCGGATCAGGCCGACAGCACCGAGGAGACCCAGCAGAGCCGCGGAGGGCTCGGGAACGAGCTGCACGCCAGTGGTATAAGCAGCACCATTCAAAGTCGGCTGTACGGTCACAGGGGTAAGTGCCCCGACGACCCAGTTCCCCGGAGTCGTGCCGTTAATAGCAAGAAGAGCATTTCCTGCGCCATCAACTTCGGGGAACAAAACTCCAGAATCATAAACAGCAATTGCCGTCGATGCAGAAAGCGTGGCAGCGTTGCCAATCAAGATGTAGGCACGGGAACCTTGTGCGCCCGAAACGTATGGAACATTCGAAATATCGTTCGCCGAGAACAAGCCATCGAAGTTGGCATTCGCCGCAACAGGTGTATCATCAAGAGATGTGAAAGCTTCCAGAATCTGAGAAACAGAAGCGCTTCCAAAATCGATGGAGCCACCAAAAAAGCCCGCCGCAGCGAAAAATTGTCCTTGGTCCAAAGGAACACCCGCCGAATTCACAATCGGCGTTCCCACATTCGCTGCTGTGAAATTCTTGATACTCACGGTAACAGCTCCTTGTGCAGCAGCACAAAGCGCAACCCCGGCAACAATAATTGCTTTAAGTTTCATGAAATAATTAGAAAGTTTGGCGCTATTTTAATTAGAGAGAGCTATAAGATGCGGGAGCCGAATTAAGAAGAGGCGCAGCTGCCCCCGTGTTGAAAACAAGCACCCCGGCAGGAAGATCGACCTGAGTCGCATCAATCACAGTGCCCGACGTAGCATCGGCCCAGCTGGACTCGCCATCGTCGTAGTAATACTGGTTGAATCCACCCGCGCCATCCGGAACGAAGAAAGTATCGCCGCCCGGACCGAAGAACCCCTTGTCCAAGGTAGGAATGGCAGCATCGAAAGAAGATGCCAAGGTGGCACCCGCCGGATAAACGCTACCCAGGTAATTGAAAGACTCAGAAAGGAGAAGTTGAGACGTGGACGTCTTCTTAACCTCACCTGTCACAGTCAAACTGAGATCACCCGTAGCGGCGATCACGACGCCATCCAAATAGACAAGGGGCACCGACGCTCCATCTACCACAACGCCATTGCTATCAGCCCAAGAGCTTTCACCCTCATCATAATAGTATTGGGCAAAACCACCAGCACCATCGGGAACAAACACGATGTCTCCGCCCGGACCAAAGAAGCCCGTGGCCAAGCCGGCGGAATTGTTCGCGCCGAATACCGAAGCGAGCGTGGCTGCAGGCCGGATCTGATAGCTAGCTCCCGCTGAAACGGAACCTGTGATATCGGAAACCAAGGAAATGCTGTCGCCCGTCGCCGCGCTTCCCAAGAACTCCTGAACCACGCCCGAGCCGTTATTGATCTCAAGAACGTAGGTCGTATTGTCGTCCAAAAGCGCACCGAGATCCGAGCCAGTGTCAGTGACTTGATTAGCGGTCACGGTCTCAAATGTTCCCGCGGAAACGGTCGCCGCATGAAGGCGAAGGCCCAGGTAATTGAATCCAGATTGCAGGCTCAAGGTCTCATAGCCCACCGGCGTGGTGGACGCGGCGTTTGCCGCTCCGACAGCGAACAGCGCCCCGAGGAGCGCGAAGGGGATGATTGGTTTCATGACGAGACTGGGTTTAGGTTCGGTTTTTGGTTTCGTCGAGGAAAAACCACAGGGAGGGGTGACGTGTTCGTCACGGGACGCATTTTTCCCGGCAAATTTTTCTCTTACAAGGGTCATTGACGATGATTCCTCCGGCAGTCGCAAGGAAATTTTTGCATGGTTCGTAATTTACCCGCTTTCAGTCACTTGCAATGCATCCGGGAGGTCTTCTCAAGGCGCTTTTGCCATGCCCGCCTGCCGGTGGGAAACCGTCTGCAACCATTATTGGCGGGGAGTTCAAAAACTTCGTCATGGGGCGGCCCGCGGAGCCCGGATCATCCCTTTGCGAGCGCTAAAGTGATTCGAGGTCCGGAAATCGCGGCAAGAATCGGTCTCTTCACCAAAAGGATCTTCTCTCCCCCTGATCGAAATTTGTCCGACAGAATGGAGGATCACGATCCACTCCGATGAGCCGGACCGGGAAAAACACCGCGTGCCCCATGATTCCGCCGCATGCATCCGCATCGCTGCCGGACCGCGCTCCACGCGTGCCGTCCGGTTTTACCCCCCGACTATTCCCGTCACCAAACGGTGAGTGCGCGGAAATGGTCCATGCGCTCCTGGAGACCGGCGGCGTCCAGGGCTTCCAGGC
>CBFGVD010000035.1:0-12942 GCA_965651965.1 uncultured Verrucomicrobiaceae bacterium
AATGCCGGCCTGGTCGGGGCAACTCAGCTTGAGGATCAATCCGGGACGGGCCATGCGCGGCGGATTCAGACGGGAAGGCGCAGGGATGGCAAGGCGGGAGCCGGTCAGGGGAAGGCCTTCCGCAGAGCCTCCAGTTCCTCCGGGGTAATCCGGAAAACGCTCCCGTGGCGGGCATCCGGCGGGAAGGAGACTTCTTCTTCGATCTCCCAGTGGAGCAGGTCCTTCGAGGCGGAAAGCCCGAAGCGATTCGTCATGCAGTAATCGTAGAAAAGGAGCCAGCCGTCCTTCTCCGGATCTCTCGCCACGCTCGGTCCTTCCGTGATTGCCGGGGGCCGTCGTGGATCTTGTAAGGTCCTTCGATCCTGTCCGCCACGGCCACGCGGATGGCCCGCCTTTCTCCCGTCGCACGGCTGAATTCCTCCTCCTTGTGAAAGAGGTAATATTTGCCGCCCTCCTTCCGCAAGGTGCCGTCGATCACCGAATAGGAAGGGGAGAAAAGCACTTCCGCCGGGGTGAAGGTTTTCCAGTCCTTCGTGCGGGAAAGCCACAGCTTGCTTTTCTTCCAGCCCGTATTCTCGAAGGAAGAGGACCAGATCAGGAGGATATCGCCGCCCTGCGGGTCCGCGAACCACTCGGGTGCCCAGATATTCCCGGCGCCCCGTCCTTGCTCGTCCTTCACCCCTTTCATCAGGGGCAGCGCTTCGACGGTGTCCCATTGCAAAAGGTCTTTGGAAACCGCGTGCAGGCAGACCGGCCCGGCACCCTGGTCTTCCGGCTTCCGCAGGGAGCCCGCACCCGTGCCCATCACGTGCCACATGCCATCCGCCCCCCTCCGCACGAAAGGATCCCGCAGGCGCTGCTTCCATACCGGCTTGTTCCCGTTCAGGGCGGTCCATTTCCGTCCGTTCCGGGAGGTGGCCAGATGCAGGTATTCCAACGCCATGGGGTCCGGCAGGGGGACCTGATGTTCCTTCCCCCGAGCGTCGATCTCGACCCTGCCCTCGTAGCGCTGGCGGAAATAGGCCAGGACCATGACAGTCTCTTCCTTCGCCGCTGCCGCGTCCCCCGCGAGAGAAACGACGGCAAATGCGAGGCTCGCCACGGCCACCAGGAAAGATCGTCTTTTCATGGGGGGAAGGCTCGCCGTTCCCCCGGAGCCGGGGAAGGCGATTTGTCCGGAGCGGGTGTGCAGCCCGGGCGGGAATCGCCGTTTCCGGCTCCGGGCGCCCGGTCATCCTCCAACTTTTCCCCGCCCGACAGGACAAGCCTTTGACTCCCCCGCCTCCAGCGGGTAATCCCTGCGCCCCGCTTTCCCATGAAGGATCAGATCGAAGCCATCCAGGCCGGGGCATTGGCCCGCATCGAAGCCGCCGCGGACGCCCGCGCGCTGGAAGACGCCCGCGTGGCCGTGCTCGGGAAAAAAGGCACGCTCACGGAGGTCTCGGCGGGCATGCGCGATGTCCCGAAGGAAGAGAAGGCGGCCGTCGGCGTGCTCCTGAACAACGCCCGCAGCGCCATCACCGCCGCGCTGGAGGCGAAACAGGAGGCGCTCCAGGACGAGGCCGACCGCAAGGCTCTGGAGGGCATCGACACGACCTTGCCCGCCCGGGCGCTGCACCATGGCTCGCTGCATCCTTTGACCATCATCCGCCACCAAGCCACCGCGATCCTGCGGCGGATGGGCTTCGCCCTGGCGGAAGGCCCCGAGATCGAGGACGAGTTCCACTGCTTCGACGCCTTGAACACCCCGGCGGACCACCCGGCCCGCAACGAGAAGGACACTTTCTATTTCGATTCCGGCAAGCTGCTGCGGACCCACACCTCCTCCGTGCAGGTGCGCACGATGGAAGCGCAGGTGCCGCCGGTGCGGATCATCGCTCCCGGCTCCGCCTACCGGCGCGACGAGATTGATGCGACGCACCTTTCCGTCTTCAACCAGCTCGAAGGCCTCTATGTGGATGCGGATGTGTCCCTGGGCGACCTGAAGGGCACGCTGGAGTATTTCTTCCACGAGCTCTTCGGCCCGGAAACGGAGGTCCGCTTCCGCCCGCACTTCTTCCCTTTCACGGAGCCGAGCTTCGAGATCGACGTGAAGCTTCACGCCAAGGGGCAGGCTCCCCGCTGGATCGAGGTGGCCGGCTGCGGCATGGTGGACCCCGCCGTTTTCGAGCAGGTGAACGGCTCGCGCAAGGACGGTGCCTACGCTCCGGACAAGGTGACCGGCTTCGCCTTCGGCATGGGGCTGGACCGCCTGGCGATGATCCGCTGGGGCATCAAGGACATCCGCCTGCTGATCGAGAACGACGCGCGCTTCCTGAGGCAATTCGCCTGAGGAGGGAGGGGGATTTGCACCGATAACACGGAAGGATTTTTTGGCTATGAACGTTTCGCTGAACTGGCTCGCGACGCATGTGGACCTCAAGGGCAAGACCCCGGAGGAACTGGACCGCCTGCTGACCTTCGCCGGGGTCGAGGTTGAAGGGATCGAGGTGAAAGGCGTCTCCTCCGACAAGGTCGTTGTCGCGCAGATCATGGAGGCCGTGCAGCACCCGGATGCCGACAAGCTGAAGGTCACGCAGGTGGACGCCGGCGAGGGCTCCCTGCGGCAGATCGTCTGCGGGGCGCAGAACTACAAGGTGGGCGACAAGGTGCCTTGCGCCCTGCCCGGTGCCGCCTTGCCCGGCGGCTTCACCATCGGCGAGGCGAAGATGCGCGGCGTGGAATCGAAGGGCATGCTCTGCGCCGCCAGCGAGATCGGCCTGGTCGATGCCGAGGACGGGCTTTTGATCCTGCCCGCGGATGCGACGGTGGCGGTCGGTGCCGTCATTGCAGTCATTCGGGAAACCGGTGAAGGAGCTTTTCGACAACGACGTGCTGCTGGAGGTGGAAGTCACCCCGAACCGCCCGGACCTGCTGAGCCACTACGGCATGGCGCGGGAGATGGCGACCTTGCTGGAAGTGCCGCTCGCCCCTCTGGACATCCCCGCCCGGAACGAGTTCTCCGCGGAAGGGGTAAAGATCGAGGCGGCCGATGCCTGCCCGTACTACACCGCGGTGCGCATTTCGGGCGTCACGGTGGCGGAAAGCCCGGCCTGGCTGAAAGAGCGGCTGGAGTCCATCGGGCTGCGCCCGATCAATAACATCGTGGACGTCACGAATTTCGTGCTGCACGAGATCGGCCAGCCCCTGCATGCCTTCGATGCGGCCAAGGTTTCCGGCGCGCTGGTGATTCGTACCGCGCGGGAGGGAGAGGAGTTCCTTGCCTTGGACGGGGAGACCTACCCGCTACAGGCGGAGGACTGCGTGATTTCCGATGAAGCGGGCAGCGCCCTCGCCCTCGGCGGCGTGATGGGCGGCGCGGAGAGCGGCGTGACGGAGGCGACCACGGACATCCTGCTGGAGTCGGCTTATTTCATGCCCTCCAGGATCCGCCGCACTTCCCGGCGGACGGCGCTTTCCTCCGATTCCTCCTACCGCTTCGAGCGCGGCGTGAACCCGGACGGGGTTCTCGCCGGCTCCGCCCTGGCGGTGAAGCTGATCCTCGAGCTCGCGGGCGGACAGGCGGAGGCCGCCACCATGACCGCGGGCACCGCCCCCGCTCTGACCAAGCCGGTCGCGCTGGACCTGGGGAAGCTGGACCAACTGACCGGTGCCAGCATATCGCATGAAGAAGCGGCCACGATCCTGACCCGCCTGGGGCTCTCCAAGCTCGGCGACGGCACCTGGGCGGTACCGGCCTTCCGGGCGGACCTGCAGCGCCACATCGATCTGGTGGAAGAAATCGTGCGCGTGAAGGGGCTTGATGCCGTCCCGTCCCGCTTGCGCGGTACTTTCGTCCCATCCAGCCCGGTGGATGCCGCCTACGACATGGACATGCGCCTGCGCGAGCGCCTGGCGGGCCTGGGCTTCCACGAATGCCAGACGATCAAGCTGATCTCGGACGAGCAGCTTGCGGATGCGTTGCCGCTGAAACCCTTGCTCCCCGGGGACACGATCCGGGTGAGCCTGCCGCTGAGCGAGGATCACGCGGTGATGCGGCCGAGCCTGATTCCGGGACTCGTGGCTTCCGCCGCCCGGAATATCCGGCACGGAGCCAAGGCACTGCGGTTTTTCGAGATCGGCCGGGTCTTCCGCAATGCGGGCGGCGGCAAGGCCAAGGACCTCGAATCCGACGGCCTCGGTATCCTTCTTTCCGGCGCGGCTCTGCCGCCCGGCTGGTCGCGCTCCGAGAGCGCCGCCGATCTCTACGACCTCAAGGCGGTGATCGCCGCCCTCGTGCCGCGGGCCACGCTGCAATTCTCGCCGCGAGCGCGCGAAGGCTTCGCTCTGGCCTGCGATATCCAGGCGGACGGGCAAAACCTCGGCACTTTTGCCATGCTGATGCCCGCACGCCAGCGGGAACTGGATGCCGAAGGCCCTGTTTTCGTCGCCGAACTCGATCTGCCGAAACTCCGCAAGCTCGCCGGGGGCAGGGGTGCTCCGGAGGAACTGCCGCAGTTTCCCGGCTCCTCCCGCGATCTGGCCATGGAAGCCCCAGCCTCGCTTGCGAATGCGGAGATCGAGCGGGTCCTGGCAACCAAGGTGAAGGAACCGCTTCTCGCAGGCTTCGAATGCTTCGATCTCTTCCGCGATCCGAGCGGCGAGAAGCTCGCCGCCGACCGGAAGTCGATCGCTTACCGGCTGCATTACCGGGCCCCCGATCGTACGCTCAAGACGGAAGAGATCGACTCCGCCCACAAGGGGGTGGTTTCCGTCCTTACGGCGGCACTGCCTGTGAACCAGCGGTGAGAAAATGCTTGCGGGTCTTCATTTGAATCGTATTGTCGATTCAAATGAGCAGGGTTGGTTACGTCACCCACCTTCGGGAAGAACTCAATCCCCACCGCTACGGCAGCAGCCTGCGGGAGGAGCCGGAAGTCAAGGATAGCCCCGCGGATGTCGTCGCGCTCATCCGCAGGGGCCTGCCCATGGCCGAATTCCACGCGCTGGCCGAATGGCTGGGCGTCACGGAGGAGGAACTGGCGCCCTTGCTGGGGATCTCCCGCGCCACCCTCCACCGCCGCAAAAAGGCGGGGCATCTCGAAATGCCGGAGAGCGAGCGTCTGGTCCGCTTTGCCCGCCTGTTGCGCCGTGCCACTGAAGTCTTCTCCAAGGAAGAAGCCGCGCGAGACTGGCTGAAGTCGCCGGCGGTCGCATTTTCCGGCGAAAGCCCGCTATCCTTCGCGGATACCGAGATCGGGGCGAGAGAGGTGGAATACCTGCTGGGTCGCATCGAGCATGGCGTCTTCTCCTGAAGGGCCATGCGCTGCTATCGGATCGTGAGGCCGGAATACGCCGCCATGGCCTTGTCCGGGGAAGGGGCCCGGCTTTACGGAGGGCGCTGGAACCCGCCGGGCTACCGCTGTGTCTATGCCGCGGGGAGCCGGGCCCTGGCGGTGCTGGAGCTGCTGGTGCACCTGAGCCCGCAGACGCGGGACATGCCGCTGCGCCTGCTGGAGGTGGAAGTGCCGGACGAACTCGTGTCACCCCCGATCCTCCCGCCTCGCGGATGGGATGCCCAGCCCGCGGGGAACGATTCCCAGGATCATGGCAAGCATTGGCTCCGGCGGAACCGGCATGCCGCCTTGCGGATACCCTCCGTGGTGATCCCGCAGGAGGAAAACCTCCTCCTCAACCCCTCGGCCCCGGGTTTCGAGCGGGTGGAAGTGGTGGGGGAATCAAGCTTCCGGCTCGATCTCCGCCTGGCGGTTTAGGGCAGGGGCTCAGCTGAGGTCCCCGGCGGTCACGGAAGTTTGCTCCCGGGAGCCCAGCGCGCGGGCCTGGCGGATCACCCGTTCGGCGGAGTCGTCGAAGCGGTAGCTGTGGCAATTCGGGCAGAGAACGGCGCCGGCCCCGACGATCGAATCGCAGCCTTCGCAAACCTTGTAACCGGAAGGATTGGCCGCGATTTTCGCGGCCTTCGCCTGACGGGATTCGGATTCCTGGGATGATTGGGCCATGATCTTTCAAAAGAAGAAGCGGCGCCGGAAACCGGGGCCGCTTCGGAAAAAATGAAACCGTCCGGGAAGCGGCTCAGGCGATCGAGGCAATGGCCTTGGCGGCCTTGCTCTTGAGGTTCGCGGCCTTGTTCTTGTGGATCAGACCCTTCTTGGCGGCCTTGTCCACGGCGGAAGAAAACTCGGCGAGCGATTGCCCGGCAGCCGGCTGATCGGAGGCGGCCACGGCGGCAAGGGTCTTCTTGCGCAGCGTCTTGATGACGGTTTTGCGGGCGCGGTTGCGCTCCGTGCGGGTCTTGGTCTGGCGGACGCGCTTGAGGGCGGACTTGTGATTGGCCATGATAGGGAAAATTCGGACGGTTTGCGCAACCGGGGTCGCGCGGGGGCGGCAATGTAGGCACACCGCCGCCCCTGTCAAGCATGTCTCTCGGGGTGGAATTACATTTTCGCGACCCCGTCGAGCAGTTCCGGGGAATGCTGCCGGGCGTATTCCCGGCCCTCCCAGGTTTCGAGCAGGGAACCGCGCATCACGCGCACTTCCGCCCCTTCGCCGATGCGGTTGTAAAGATCCACGACATCCTTCATGCCCATGCGGATGCAGCCGTAGGAAGCGGGCGAGCCGAGCCGCCACTCTTCCGGCGTGCCGTGGATATAGACGCAGCGACCGAAGGTGTTGCGGTTCTGGGCCTCCTTGCCGTGCAGCCACATGATGCGGCCGACGATCGGATCGCGGCCGGGGGCGTTGGGCCGGAGCACTTCACCGGTGGGCCGGCGGCTCTTGAAGACCATGCCGGCGGGCTGGCCGTCCCCGATCTTGCGGGCGACTTCCATCCGCCCGAGGGGCGTATGATTGCTGCCGGATCGGGAACCGATGCCGAACTTCGAGGTAGAAACGACGTAGGACTTGACGGGCTTGCCGTCCCGGACGAGCAGCATCCGCTGGTCGCTCACGCTCACGACCATCTTGTTGCGGGTGTCTTTTGCCGTGCCGCAACTGTTCAAGGACAGGATTGCGGGAAAAATCAACAGGGATGCGAAGGCGTAATTCAGGATTCGCCGGATCATGGGGTGCTTCTAGGATTCCGTGGTGTTTTCAGCAGTGGAGTCCGAAGGAACGCGACCGGAGGGCAGCAAGCGAGCCATCGACGAGAGCGATGTATAAAAGAAACCGACCGGGAAGGGAAGCAGAAGAATCGCCGAGGACCAGCGGCCTTCCATGACGGCTTCCACCACCACGAAGAGGAAGAAGAAGCCGAAAAGCAATTCCACCACGGGAGTGAGCGTCTTCATCGCCTTGTAGCTGCTGCGCTTCCAGTCGCCCTTCGGCTTCTGGCCGATGCCGTACTTCGGCGTGCGGACGAAGCCGGTCTGGTGGTTGAAAATCGCTTCGATCACCGCCTTGGCATTGTTGACGGACATGCCGATGCCCAGGGCCAGGAGCAGGGGCAGGTAGGGGATTTCCTTCCACCAGGTGTGGGGGCGCAGGGCTTTCTGCGAGGTGAGATAGAAGACGACCACCGATACGGAGGCGAAAAAGAAGATCGGGATATTGACGATGTAAGTGGTGAAGGAGCCGAAATCCGGGGCGGCCTTCTGATTCGGGTAAATCAGGAAGCAGAGGCAGATCAGCATCAGGTAGGCGAAATTCGAGGTCAGGTGCGCCGTGGCCTCCATCTTGATGTAGAGGGGCACCTTGGACTTCCAGATGGCGGGGAGGACCTTTTTGCAGACCTGGATGGAGCCCTTCGTCCAGCGGTGCTGCTGGCTCTTGAAGCCATCCATGTCCACGGGCAGCTCGGCGGGGGTTTCCACCTCGTTGAGGAAGATGAAGCGCCAGCCCTTGAGCTGGGCGCGGTAGCTGAGGTCCATGTCCTCGGTCAGCGTGTCGTGCTCCCAGCCGCCGGCATCGGCGCTGCAGTTCTTCCGCCAGATCCCGGCGGTGCCGGTGAAGGTGAAATCGCGGCCGCTGCGGTTGCGGGCGGTCTGTTCCAGCTCCAGGTGGCCGTCCAGGAACATCGCCTGGATGCGGGTCAGCACGTTGTAGGTGCGGTTGAGGTGACCCCAGCGGGTCTGGATCATGCCGATGCGGTCGTCGGAGAAATAATGGATCGTCTTCTGGAGCACGTCCGGGTTCGGCACGAAGTCGGCATCCAGGATGAAAAGGAACTCGCCTTTGGCGAAACGGGTGCCGTTTTCGAGGGCTCCCGCCTTGTAGCCGGTGCGGTCGGTGCGGTGGATCATCTCCGCGTCGAAGCCCTGCTCCCGGAGCCGCGCCACGCCGGCTTCGCAGATGGCGGTCGTCTCGTCGGTGGAGTCGTCCAGGACCTGGATCTGGAGCTTGTCTTTCGGGTAGTCCAGCAGGGAGACCGATTCCAGCAGGCGGTCCACCACGTGCATTTCATTGAAAACGGGGAGCTGGATGGTGACGAGGGGCAGCTCCTGGAAAAGCTCCTTCGGCTCCGGCTTCTTCCGGGAATGTCTCAGGTAGAGATAGACAATGCACAGCCGGTGAAAGCCGTACCCGGCCAGACCGGTCAGGACGAGAACGTACGAAAAATACCAGAGAGGAGAGGTGAGGTCCATGTGGCTCAGGGATTGGGAAACGATCGGTTACCTCGGCAAGCGACTGAAACAGAAAGATTCCGGGCAGGCCGGAGGCCATCATGTTTGAAAGGCCAAGTCAAGGCGTGAAACCGGTTTAACGGTTAGAACGGTTCCCGCCGACGCTGCAGCGGGCTGATGCCTTTTTGTTAGTTCCCGTCCGCCGGCCTTTGTTCAATCGTTTGATTTCCGGGGATCGGGCGCGCGGGATGAAATGAAACGGAGGGGCGGGCGCGAATCTTTCACGGCGGGCGGTATGAGACGGGAGCGGGGCAAGCGAGCTGCCGGAGTCCGCTCATTCCCGATTGCGGGCCGGGGTTAGCGATGGCAGCATCTTGCCGTGACACTTGCACGCCAGTTTTTCCCCGCCGCGGTGCTTGCGGCCTCGCTTCTCCTTCCTGCCGGGGCTGCGGCCCAGGACAGGCCGGAGATCCCTGCGGATCTCCTGGAAGATCCGCATGTCAGGGAGGAGCTGGCTATCAACGAGTTTACAGCGCCGTCCATCGCCAAGATCTTCGAATCCCTGGAAGCCCTGGCCCCGCTGCCGATCTTGAAATTCCAGCGCGACCCGGCGGCGAAGATGCCGCTGAACCGCGCCGAGCTGGCCGTGGAGCTGGGTTTCCTGATCGCGGACGGCTTCCTGGTGGTGCAGGCCGGGGAGCTGGGGAAAGTGGAAGACCTGGCCGCCGATCTGACCCGCTACGGAAAGGCCCTGGGTGCCGGGGAGCGCGTGAACCGCCACGCGGCCAGCTTGCTGGAAAGCGCCCGGAAACAGGATGTGGTCCAGCTCAAGAAGGAGCTCTCCGCCACCCAGAAGGATGTGGAACTGGAACTGGTCAGCTTGCGCGACGCGGATCTGGCCCACCTGATCTCCCTGGGGGGGTGGGTCCGGGCCTTGCAGGTGTCATCGGATGCGGTGGCGACCCAATTCAGCGAATCCCGCGCGAAGCAGGTGATGCGGGAGGATATCGCCGACTATTACTCCTCCATCGTCAGCAGCCTGGAGCCCCGGATTTCGGAACGGCCGAATTTCGTGGCCATGCGGGATATTTTCGCGGGCTTGCGCACGGAAATGACGCTGGGCGAGGAGCCGCCGACCAAGGAGCGGATCGAGGAAATCCACAAGCAGGCGGCGAAACTTGCCGAACTGGCGCTCCAGAGGCAGGAAGGGCCATGACTTCTTGGAACATTGCGGTTCTCGGGCTGGGAATCATCGGCTCCCGCGCCGCCGCCAACCTCGCCAAAGCGGATATCGGGGCGGTCCGGACCTGGAACCGGACACCGAAAGGCCTGCAGGGGGAATGCGGCTCGGTGGAAGAAGCCGCCGGGGGATCGGACCTGATCCTGCTTTTCCTGAAGGATGCGGCGGCCGTGCGCGAGGTGGCGGCCCGGATCTTCGCCTTGCCGGCGGGGGAGCGGATCCTGGTGAACCACGCCACCATCGACCTGGCGACGACGAAGTGGCTGGCGGCGGAGTGCGAGGCCCGGGGGATCGGCTTCCTGGATTGCCCCTTCACCGGCAGCCGCGAAGCAGCGGCGGGCGCGGGACTGGTTTACTATGCCGGCGGCCCTGCGGAACTGGTGGACCGGGTGGAGCCGGTGCTCCTCAAGTCGGGGAAATCCGTCCTGCGGACCGGCGGAGCGGGGACGGCGACGATCGTGAAACTGGTCACGAACCTGATTTCAGCCTGCACGGTGCAGGCTCTGGCGGAAGCTCTGGCCACCGCGACCCGGCACGGGATCGCGCCGGAGGCGCTGACGGAGGCGGTGGGGCTGAATGCCTCCGGCTCCGTGCTCGCGGCGATGAAGCTGCCGACGATGGCGAAGGGGGACTTCGATACGCATTTCTCGCTTTCGAACATGCTCAAAGACAGCCGCTACGTGCTGGAGCTGGCGGAAGGAGCGGGAATAGAGACTCCGGCGATCCGGGCGGTATCCGCGCGCATGCAGGAGCTTTGCGAGAAGGGCCTGGCGGAGCGGGATTACTCCGCGCTGGCGGCCCCCTATCTGGAATCATGAGCGCGCTTCCCCGCTGTCTCCCGGCGACCGGGCGGACCTTGCTGGCCTTCCGCGGGCCGGATGCGATCCGCTATCTGAACGGGCAGCTCACGCAGGACGTGCGGAATCCCGGCGATGCCGTGTTGCCCGCCTGCGTGACGGATGCCAAAGGGCGCTTGCAATTCTTCGTCCGGGTTTTCCGCGGGCCGGAGGATGCCCTGTGGATCGAGGGCCCGGAAGATGTGGCGGAGGAATTGGAAGCCCGGTTGACCCGCTATCTCATCGCCGACGACGTGGAGGTCGATAATCTCTCCGGACGATGGCAATGCATCCATCTGCCGGATTGCCCGGTTCTTCCGGACTTGGAAGAGGGCTTTGTCCGGAAAGCGAACCGGACCGGGAGCGAAGGCAGCGACATCTGGCTGCCGGCCGGGGAGGCTTTCCCTTGCACCCCGCTTTCGGCGGAAGAATCGGAAGCCCGCCGGATCGCGGCCGGGATTCCCGCCTGGGGCAGGGAACTGAAGCCCGGGATGCTGCCTCCGGAAGCGGGCCTGGACCGCACCGCGATCTCCTACCACAAGGGCTGCTACATCGGCCAGGAGGTGCTTTCCCGGATGAAAAGCGCGGGAAAGGTGAACCGCAGGCTGGCCCGGTTCTCGGTGGGTGCGGAGGCGGCCGCAGGGGACACCCTGGCGGCAAGCGAAGGCGCGAAGGCGGCGGGCACGCTTACCAGCGTCTCGCCGCTGCCGGATGATTCGGGGGCGCATGCCGCGCTCGGCTATCTGGAAAAAGCGGGATTCGGGACGGAGGAATTCGCGATCACGGGAAAAGGCGGCGCGGCGCGCGTGACGGGCCTGGCATAGTTACCGGGTGCCGGGCTGCCGGAGATCCGCTTCGCTTCGCGCCGGAGGCTATTTCGGCACGTGGGGCTCGAAGGTCATGGCGCGTTCGTGCTCGCGGGCCTTCGCGGTACGCCGGGCTTCTTTGAAGAAGTATTCCTGCGCGCGGAATTTCTTCTCGCCGCCGCCGGGCTTGAGGCGCTCGGAAGAACCGTCGGCCAGGATCCTGGAGGACTGCACGTTGTCCTGGAAGAAGGCTTCCAGGATGCGCAGGAGGCGGCGGCGGGCGCGGCTGTCCTCGATCGGGATCATGAGTTCCACGCGGCGGTCGAGATTGCGGCCCATCCAATCCGCGGAAGCGATGAAGATGTCCGGATCCCCGCCCTGGTGGAAATAGAAGATGCGCGCGTGCTCCAGGAAACGGTCGATGATGGAAACGACGCGGATGTGCTTGGAGTGCTTGGCATCTCCCGTCTTGAGGCAGCAGATGCCGCGGATGTTGAGATTGATCTCCACGCCTGCTTTGGAGGCCTCGTAGAGCGCGGCGATGATCTCGGGATCCTGGAGCGAGTTGACCTTGGCGAGGATGCGCGCGGGCTCCCCCTGGCGCGCTCGCTCGGCTTCGGAGGCGATGAGATCCAGCAGGCGCGGCTTCATCGCGGTGGGAGCCGGGACGAGGCGCTGGAAGCGCAGGAGCTTCGAGCGGCCCGTCACGGCATTGAAGAAGAGGGAGGCATCCGAGCCGTATTCCGGCCGGCACGTGAGCAGGGAAATGTCGGTGTAGAGGCGCGCGGTGCTCTCGTTGTAGTTCCCCGTCCCGAGGTGGACGTAGCGGCGCAGGCGGCCGTCTTCCCGGCGGACGACCAGGCAGATCTTGGCGTGGGTTTTCAGACCCTTCACGCCGTAAACGATCTGGGCGCCGGCCCGCTGGAGCTCTTCCGCGCGCAGCAGGTTGCGGGCTTCATCGAAACGGGCCTTCAGCTCCACCAGCACGGTCACGGTCTTGCCGTTCTCCGCGGCGCGGATCAGGGCGTCGATGATGCGGGACTGACGGGCGGTGCGGTAGAGGACCTGTTTGATGGAGACGACCTGCGGGTCGTCCGCGGCTTCCTCCACCAGCCGCATCACGGGCTCGAAGCTCTCGTAGGGATGGTGGAGCAGCAGGTCCTTGCGGCCGATCGCCTCGAAGATGGATTCCCCCGGAGCGAGTTCCGGGGAGGGCTGCGCGGGCCAGTCCTCGTCGCGCAAGCGGTCGAAGCCGGGAAGGAAAGCAAGATCCATGAAGCCCGCGAGGGCGAGCGGACCGGCGATGCGGTAGGTCTCGTTCGAGGTGGCTCCGCAAGCTTCCTGGATGACTTTCGCGAGATCCCGCGGGAGACTGGCGGGAAGCTCCAGGCGGACAGTGTCGGAGAGCTTGCGGGCGGCGAGGACTTCTTCCATTTCCCCGGCCAGGTCGCTGGCGTCGTCTTCCTGCACGGCGATGTCGCCGTTGCGGGTGACGCGGAAAC
>CBFGVD010000036.1:0-12744 GCA_965651965.1 uncultured Verrucomicrobiaceae bacterium
GGCCGAGCTGGCCTTCGGAAAGCGCCTTCACCTGCGGCCTCAGCTCCACGTAGGCCCCCTCGCGGGCTTTCTCGATCGCGCCGATGCGGCTTTCGAATTTCCCGAGCGACTCCGCCACCGGCTTTACCAGGTTCTCGATCGCCTGCTTGCGCTGCTCCAGTTCGCCCTTCGCCTCTTCCGTGTGGGATTTCAGGGAGGTTCTGGCGAGCTGGAGGAATTGTTCGGAGGAGAATTTGAGGGCGTCCGCGGAAAGCGCCTTGAAGGTATCGGACAGGCGTTGTTCGGCCCGCTCCAGGAGCGCCTGCTTTTCGGCGGCGGATTTCGTTTCATCCTCCAGCCGGGTCTTCACTTCCGCAAGCTGGGTGCGGAATGCCTGGCAATTCGCCTCGTGCTGGGCGGATTCCGACGCGGCGGCCGCGTGGCGGGCTTCCAGCTCGGTCATCCGGCGTTCCCCGGCCTTGATCTGCTCCTCCAGGCGGGCGCGGCGGCCGGAAAGGGCCAGCAGGGTGATCAGCCAGCCGAAAAAAAGTCCGGCAAGAGCGCTGAGGATCCACGGCAGGGCGGCTTCGAGTTCGGGAGGCATGGTCGGATTGTTCCTTGCGGATGATCGCGCGCGGGGCATCGTTATGCCGTCGCGCATGCCCGACCGGAGTACCGGCCGGAGCGCGCGAACGCAAATCAAACCGATCCCACGACCATGGCCCACACGCTTCCCGAACTCGGCTACGCCTTCAATGCGCTCGAACCCCACATCGACGCGCGCACCATTGAAATCCACCATGACAAGCACCACGCCGCCTATGTCACCAATCTCAACAACGCCATCTCCGGCAAGAGCGACCTGGAGTCCAAGAGCGCCGAGGAACTGATCCGCGATCTGGCCTCCGTGCCGGAGGACATCCGCACCGCCGTGCGCAACAATGGCGGCGGCCACGTGAACCACACCTTCTTCTGGAAGACCATCGCTCCCGGCGGGGCGAAAGCCCCCTCCGGCGAGCTTGCCGCCGCCATCGACAAGGCTTTCGGCTCCTTCGACGCCTTCAAGGAGGCCTTCGCGAAAGCCGGAGCCACGCGCTTCGGCTCAGGCTGGGCCTGGCTCTCCAAGACCGCCGACGGCGGCCTGGCCATCAGCTCCACCGCCAACCAGGACAACCCCGTCCTGGGCCCGGACTTCGGCGGCACCAAGGGCAGCACCCCGATCCTGGGGCTCGATGTCTGGGAACACGCCTACTACCTCCACTACCAGAACCGCCGGCCGGACTACATCGCGGCCTTCTGGAACGTGGTCAACTGGGACGTGGTCGCGGCCAATTTCGCCGCCTGATCCCGCAAGATCCTGTTCCGAAAAGCCGCCGGGCTTCCCCCGGCGGCGTTTTCGCGTACACAGGAAGCGATTCCCCGCACCGGTTTCTTTTTCAGGCGCGGTAGTCATCCCGGAGCACCGCCCGGCCGTGCTGGAGCCAGCGGTAGGCCACCAGCAGCGCCAGATAGGTCAGGGGGATCGTGAAGCACAGGCCGATCACAAGGGCGAGCAGGCCCGCGATGACGAGCAGGATGCAAATGACCCCCAGACCGAAGAGGTTCATCTTGTTTCCCTCCGTAAGACGGGCGCTGTAAGCCAAGGACTCGAGAACCCCGAGATTCTTGTCCACGATGGCATTTTGATACTGGCCGTAGCGCAGTGCCAGATAGATGCCGGGAACGATCAGGAGCAAGAGGCCGGCCACGACCATGATCCCGTAGAGGATCGAAGCCAGGACCGCGCGTACGAGCTTGTCTCCCTGCCCGAACAGCATCGCCAGGGCAAAGGGCTGACCGGAGACGATATTGAGGCCGATTCGCGTCAGGCCGAGGCCGAGGTAGGTTTCCAGGACGTGGCCCGCGATGTTCGATAGAATTTCGCAGATTTTCCGGGCGTCCTCGGATCCGGTCGCGGACCGGATGGCTCCGGTCAATATTTCGCAAGCAACCGAGAAGATGAAACCGATCGCGAAGCTGGCCGCGAGCGCGCCGAAGAAAGGCCAGAAATGCCGTTTCACGAGCTCGTAGCCCCGGCGGACACATTCGCCGATCTCAAGCGGCTGGCTGCCGGGGACGATCTCCTCCCCTTGGAAAGGGTTGATCGCGGCCGGAGTTTCCCAGGTGGAAAGCCCGGGGGCCTGGTAGGGATTCGGCGGCCCGGCGGCGGCAACTTCCGGACGGGCGGGAGACCGCGAAGGAGGCGGGCCGGGCCGGATGAATCCTGGGATCTCGGAGACGGCCTTCCAGCCCTGCATGCCCTCGCTCCAAACAAGATCGCTTTCATTCACGGTGCCCGCCGCGATCAAGCGCATGAGTTCCTCCCGCGAGACAGGTCCGCGCTGTTCTCCCCCGACGGTATAAAACCATGCAACCATGCTTCCACCCGTTAGGGCACGGGAAGGGGAACGGCAAGACGCGAGCCCGCAGGGAGCAAGAAAGCCGCCCGGTTTCCCGGGCGGCTCGTTCCGATTTTTCCAACCGGCGCGGGGCAAGCCCTCGCCGCTTTTCAGAAATGGATCGCGTGACCGTCCGCGGCCAGGGTGGCCTCGTGGATCACCTCGCTCATGGTCGGGTGGGCGTGGATCGTCGCGTGGATCTCGTCGGAGGTCAGTTCCTGGTCCAGCGCGAGGCCCATCTCGGCGATGAGTTCCGTGGCGTTTTCGCCGATAATGTGGGCACCCAGCAGCTCGCCGTGCTTCTTGCCGAAGAGCAGCTTCGCGAAGCCGTCCGGCTCGCCGGAGGCGATGGCCTTGCCGATGGCGACGAAGGGGATCTTGCCGACCTTGTATTCGATGCCTTCTTCCTTCAGGGCACGCTCCGTCTTGCCCACGGAGGCCACCTGCGGGTGGCAGTAGGTGCAGCCGGGGAAATTCGTCACCTTGCGCGGCACGTGTCCCTCCACGTAGAGGCCCTCCACACATTGGATCGCCTCGAAGGAGGCGGTGTGCGCGAGGAGCGGCGGACCGCTCACATCGCCGATGGCGTAAACGCCGGGGATCGATGTCTCATAACGATCTCCGGTCTTCACGAAGCCGCGCTCGGTCAGCTCCGGCTGGGTGCCGCCGGGAAGCACGGGTTGCACGCCGATCGCGACCAGCACCACGTCCGCGGAGAGGACCCCGTTTTCCTTGGCACCTTCCACGGTGACTTCCACGTGGCTGCCCTTGTCCTCGGTCTTGGTGATCTTGTGGTTCGAGAGGCAGCGGATGCCTTGCTTGATGAAGGATTTCTCCAGCGCGTCGCCGATTTCGTCGTCCTCCACCGGTACCAGGCGCGGCAGCATCTCCACCAGCGTCACCTTGGTGCCGAAGGCATTGTAGATGTAGGCGAATTCCACGCCGATGGCACCCGCGCCGATGATGATCATGCTCTTCGGCTGCTTTTCGAGCACCATCGCCTCCTTGGAGCCGATCACCGTGGTGCCGTTGAAGGGCAGCGGCGGGAGGGGCCGGGACTTCGCGCCGGTGGCGATGATGATGTGCTTCGCCTCCGCGGAGGACTTCGAGCCGTCGGCCGCGGTCACTTCCACCATGCCCGGGGCGACGATCGAACCGTGGCCGCGGACGTAATCGACCTTGTTCTTCTTGAACAGGAACTCGATGCCGCCGGCGAGGCGGTCGGACACCTTGCGGGAACGGCCCACCACGGCGGACCAGTCGTACTGGAGGTTGTCGAAAGAGAAACCGAATTCCTTCGCACGGTGGCTGAGCGTGTGGAAGAGCTCGGCATTTTTCAGGAGCGCCTTGGTTGGGATGCAGCCCCAATTCAGGCAGGTGCCGCCGGCCCGGTCGGCCTCGACGCAGGCAACCTTCTTACCGAGTTGCGCGGCGCGGATGGCGGCGACGTAGCCCGCCGGGCCGCCGCCGATGACAATGAGATCGTAAGCCATGATTCGGGAGTGCGATGGAGTTCGCGCGGGAGCGTGGTAGCGCCCCCCCGGATTGTCAAAGGGGAAGGGCCGGACGGTCGCGCGCGAGACGGCTCCGGACGCCCGGAAGCGGAGGAGCGACCGTTACCCTGGCATTACCCCATATCCCGGCTTTTGTTTAATTTCCACTGATTATCATAAATTGCATAATGCATTGGCTCTTCTCCACTTGTACTGCCCATAAGCACCTAAGACATTGAAAACGAGCGGTCCGGAATGTAAGAAACACCCGGCTGCGACCGACTGATATTGACAGATCGAATTCTAATAGTTACTAACAACAGGCTTTCCCTGCATAGCTCTCCCCACGAAACCCGGATGCATCTGGAACCCTTGCATTTGCGTACCTTCAATACCCTCGTAAGCGAGGGTTCCGTGACCCGTGCATCTTTGGAACTGCGTACCAGCGCCTCGAACGTACGGCGGATCTGGCAGAATCTGGAGGAGCAGCTGGGCGAAAAGCTTTTCATACCCAACGAACAAGGCGAAACCATCCCCACTCCGGCCGCCAGGATCCTGGACCGGGAGATGAACGGGCTGCTGGAGGAAGTGCGCCGCTTCGAGGCCTCCGTGAAGCGGATCCATCGCACGGGCCGGACGCTGCGCCTCGGCGCGAACCGTACCGTCTTCAATACCAGCCATTTCGGGAGGCTTTTCAATACCCTGAGGCACGACGAACGGTTCCGGATTTCCTTCGTGGAGATCAAGGGGGACGAGGGCAGGGCGGCATTGGAGACCGGCGGCTGCGATCTGGTCTTCGGCGTGGACGGCACCCCCGGCAGGCGCTTCGAATCCCGCGATCTGCCGCCGCTGACCCTGGATGTGGCATACGAGCGCAGCCCGCAGGCTGAGGAGAAAATCCACCCCTCCCAACTGGCTGATCTCCAATGGTCCCTGGCGACTTTTGCCAAGACCTCGCTGGCGCTGGATACGCTCAGGAAAATCGAGAACTCCGGCGGGGGCAGCGGCAGGCTATGCTCCCAACACCAATTCCTGAGCTGGGCGGAAGACACGCCGGATGAAAGCACGGAAGCGGTGGTTTGCATCCGGCCGGCTTCCTTCAGCCGGCTACCGCGGGTTTCTTTCCTGCCCTTGGATTTGAATACCGGCTACCCGCTCTGCGTTTCCTATCTGAGGCAGCATCCGTACGAGTTCCTCCCCTCGATCGTGGAACAGATGAACCGTGCCCTCGGCGAGCCCCCCCATGGATCTCGACCTTCCCTGTCTTGAAACCTTCGTGCGCCTGGCCGATTGCGGCAGCTTCTCCGAGACGGCGGTGAGCCAGCGGATCAGCCAGCCGGCCGTGAGCCAGCGGATCGCGAAACTGGAGGCCACCACCGGGCTGCGCCTCTTCCTCAGGCACCAGGAACGGCTGGAAGTGACCCGCGACGGCAGCGAACTGCTGGAGATCGCGCGCCGGATCCTGGCGGAACACGAAGGCCTGGGCCTGCGGATGAGCCGCCACATCCGCGAATCCAAGGGCATCGTCCGCGCCATGGTGGATGCCTCCTTTGCCGGCGGACGGCTCGCGAAGCGGCTCGCGGATAGAAACCGGGAAGGCTGCACGCTGGAAATCGTCCAGCCGGACGGCCGGATGAGCTGGGTGGAGGCGCTGGAACAGCATGATGTGGACATCGTCGTCACCGGAACCTTCCTCCAAGCCGGGAACGTGGCCACCCTGCAACGCGTGGAACTGGAGTGCCAGCGGGGGACGACCATCGCGTGGAACAAGGTGTATTTCGACTTCGACATCGAAAGGTTCAGCTTTCCGGAGACGCTCCGCTCCACGATCCTGGTCCCGAGCGAACGGCTGATCTCCGGCTATCTGCCCTTCCTGGAGAAATGGTGCCATGATTCCTACGGCACCCTGCCGCCGGATGTCCTGGCTTTCGATGAAGAGGAAAGCGCGCGTGACGCCTGCGTGGCGGGGCTGGGGGTGCTGATCTTCCCGGGGGATGCCGCCGTCCGCATGTCGATGAACGCGGGCGAGTTAGGCTTGGTTAAAACCTTCGAATTCCTCCTTCCGGACGCCTTCAGCTACTCGCTCTATGTCCGGGCCGGGGAAAGGAATCCGTGCATATTGCAGGCCGCCGTCAGGATAGCGGATGACCATCGCGCGCTAAAACGCATCTCGTTGGAAAAGAACGATTAACTGACTGTTATCAGCCCATAAGGAGAAAGTCCCCGCTCCGAGTTGAGCGGAGGCGCGCACCGCCCGAACGTGGTCGGTGCAATGAAACGCTGCTTATCCCTTACCCTTGCAACCTCTCTGGCAGCCGCACCCTGCTGCCTCCGCGCCAGCGAAACCCTTGTCGATGGCGATTACCCGGGGCTCTTCAGTCCCGCGGCCAGCGTCACGGTGGACCCCGTGACCAGTCCCGGCCTGCTCGATGTCCAGATCGATCCCGATACGGAGGCGAGCGGCCCGCTGGGCAGCCTCTGGGAAGCCACGGCCACGGGCGGGGCGGAACTGTATCTCCTGACGCTTCCCATACTCTCCACGGGCGCCCAGGTCGCGATATCCAACAACTCCCTCAATTTCAATATCAGCGAAGATGCGGGCGACCTGCTGGAAGTGCTGGGGGTGGAACTGAGCGTCGGACTCGCCTGGGAGGCCACGGTGACCTTCGACGCGACCGGCCAAGTCGTGGAACTGGAGCCGGACTCGGTGTACCGCGTCCATTTCAACGTCACGGACGGCACCGGCCTGCTCAGCTCGACCTTGGGACTGAATCCCACCTTCGGGGTGGAGTTGCTGGACGGGGCCGGCAACCCCATCGGCTACTCCGGCGGGGGCAACATCGCGGACATCCTTGGGCTCGAACTTCTGGATACCGTGGGCGGCCCGAGCGGGACCCGGCGGGCCACGGCGGAATTCCGAACCGGCCCGAGCGTTCCCGCCGGGGCTGCGGGCATCCGCTTCACCGGTTCTGCCGACCTGCCGGCCACGGTTCTGGATCTCGGCACGAATTTCGCCAGCATTTCGGAGCTCGAGCTCGTGGCGGTGGATCCCTACACGCTGTGGATCGAGGATAGCGACGTGGAGGACCCCTCGGACTGGGCTCCGGACGCCGATCCCGACCAGGACGGCCGGATCAACCTGCAGGAATACGCCATGGCGACCGATCCCGCCTCCGGCGCGCATGGCGACGCCTTCGTGGCGGTGGGGGATGGCGACGGTCCGGGCGGGGAGAGCTCGAACCTGGTGATGACCGTGGCCGTGCTGGAGGGCGCGGAATTCGACGACGGCGCCGGTGAAAATGCGGGCGACCTGATCGCCACCACCGCCAGCGTGGATTATCGTGTGGAGGGTTCCTTCGATCTGGAAACCTGGAATTTGGCGGTGGAGGAAGTCGTCTCCAACGAATCTTTCCGCGCGGGGCTGCCGGAGCTGCCATCCGGCTGGACCTACCGCTCCTTCCGGGTACCGGGCGAGACCGCGGATACCGAGAAGGCTTTCTTGCGCGTCGTGTTCGAATGATAAGACACGACGGGGCGGCTTCCCTTTCCGGGGGTCGTATCGGGAGCCGCCCCGCATCTCTTTTCCGGCTGGTGAGATTCCCCGTGTCAGGACGGGACAGCAAGGCGGCGGCATCCGGAGGCGACGGGTGCCGCCGTCACTGCCTTCTCACGGCACGTGATCGCGTAGCTATCTTGAACTTATTCAGTTATAAGGGAAAAGTCCTGCCATTGCATTGAGCAGGGGAGGCGACACGGCATTCTGGGCGGTGCATGAATTGCTGCACCCCCTTTGCCATGGCGATCCTGATCGCCGCTCTCGGGCCTACCCATGGCCAGATCATCGGCGATTCGTCCTACCCGAACCTCTTCGGCGGTCCGGGAAACGTCACCGTCGATCCCATCACCGATTCCCCGGGCCTCACCAGCCTGCTTTCCGTGGTATTGGACACGGATGTCCAGGCCTCGGGTGCCTTGGGAGACTACTGGACCGCCACGGCGACGGGCGGTGCCGAAGGATACCTGCTGGGCATCCCCACCGTCTCCAGCAGCGCGCAAGTCGCGCTGACGGGCCAGGCGCTGGAATTCAACGTCTTCAATGACGGCGGCTCCTTGCTCGGCTCGCTCGGCACCGGGGTGGGTCTGGCGCTGGCCTGGTCCGCCACCGCCACCTTCGACGACCCGGGAAGCCAGCTCGTGCTGGCTCCGAACTCCACCTATCAGGTCGAGTTCAACGTGAACGGCAACGACGGCCTGCTCAGTTCCGTGGCGGGCCTCTTCCCCTCCTTCGGGATCGAGCTGCTGGATGGCTCCGGAACCGCGGTGGACGCCGCGGGAGGCGGGAACCTCGTGGACATTTTGGGCTTGGAATTGCTGGAAGTCATCGGGTCTCCGCCGGGCACGCAGCGGGCGGTAGTACAATTCCAGACCGGCGAAAGCGTGACCGTCGGTGCCGCGGGGCTCCGCTTCACCGGTTCCGCTTCCGTCCCGGCCACGGCATTGGGAATCGGGGACCGCTTCGCCTCCGTCTCCGATCTTTCGGTGACCCTGGTTCCCGAGCCTTCCTCCCTGGCTCTCGGGCTGATCGGCGCGGCACTCTGCCTGCGCCGCCGCCGCTGAGGGGTTTTTCCCCTCCCCCGCACGCCTGAGACAACATCACGGCGGCACCCGCGATCCGGCGGTGCCGCCATGATTTCTCCGTGGACCGTCAGGCACCGAGAGGCGGCGGCATTTCCGCCGCGGCGGGCGCGGGCGTCTCCGCGGCTTTTGCCGCGGCTTGCCGGCCGGCATTCGCTCCGCGGCGCAAGGTATCCTTGATCCCGGCGGGGATGAATTCCTTCGTGAAGCATGCGGCGAAGCACGCGCCGAAGGCGGCCCCGTAGGCCAGGTCATGGGCCGCGCCCGAAAGCGCGTTCTTCAGCCTGGGGGCCGCCTCCCGCGCCATGGATGAGGCATCCGCACGGGCGGACTGGAAGGCTTCGGCAAAGGTGGTGTAACGCGGGGTTTCCGGAGCGGAACCCGCCGTGCCTTGCGTGTTTTCAGTGGAATCGTTCATGGTGAAATCTTGGTTCGACGAGCGGGGGCAGGATTTCCTTCAGGAGAATTTCCCGCCATGGGAAAGGATGGCCCCGATTGGAACCGGCGCGAAATATTTCGCGCAGGAAGTCGAATAATCGCGGCGCGGCTTCGTCCGAACCGGTGAATCCCGAATTCCAATCATGAAGAAACTTCTGGGCATCCTCACCATCGTCATCGCCACCGTCGTCGCCGCGCCTTCCGCGGATGCGCGCCCCTACCACCGCCCCGCGCGGCATTACGTCGAGTTCCACCGTTCCTGCGGAGGACCGGCCTGGGTGGAGCGCTACATCGCCTACTACGATTCCTGCGGGCATCCGGTCTTCCGCACGCGGGTGATCCCGGTGCACCGGCACCGCCACCATCATCGCCACCACCGCCACGTGGTGGTACGGCCCGGCTTCTCCGTCCACATCGGCGGAGGCTGCCGCTGATTGTTTCCGTGGTCGTGATGCTGCCCGGCGACGCCTCCCGGTGTCGCCGGGCTTTCACATACACACCTTGCCTGGCGAAGCCGGGGCACGAACCGGCAGGAAAGTCCCGGCGGAGTCCCGCCACCACCGGCGACATGTCCCGTGTGACCGGGGTGGCGGAATCCGCGGCGGAATAAAGGCCCCCGCTCCGCGCGGCAGAGATCGTATGACCGCGTGGAGACGGGTTTCGTCCTTCCGTCCGGGATGCTTTCGAGTAGCCGGTTGTCATGAGGCGTGCCCTCGGATCGCACGCATCTCATCGCCGCCTTTCGTGAAGCGCGGATGACCGGCAGGTGAAAAAGCCGCGCTCAAGCCCGCTCCACCCGTGCCCGCAGCATCACATCCCGGCCGAAGCGGCTGAAAACAGGATCCGCAAGCCGCAAGGGAGGCGCAAAGCCCTTCCCGGCCAGGGCCGGCACCGGGCCGCCGCATACCAGCGGGGCCATGAAGGCCACCCACTCGTCCACCAGCCCCGCTTCCATCAATTCCGCCGCAAGACGGCCGCCGCACTCCACCAGCACGCTGCTCACGCCGCGCTCCGCCACGAGCCGCCGCAACACGGCCGCGGGCTGATCGCGATCCTCGACCAGGGTGCGGTCCCGGTGCGCATCGGTGAACAGGGGGGCGGACTCCGGCAGGGAGGCCGCATCCCGCGTGAGGACGACCCGCCAGGGCTGGGCGCGGCCCGCGGCAAGCGAAGGCTCCCGCAAATCAAGCCGGGGCATGTCCCGGCGAACGGTTTCCCCGGAGGTGAGGATGGCCTCGCATTCCGCCCGCAACTGCTGGACCCGGGCGCGCGCTTCTTCACCGGTAAGCCACATGCCCTCCCCCGGCGGGCGGGTGATGCGGCCATCCAGGCTCATCGCCGTTTTCAGGATCACCCACGGCAGGCCGCTGCGCCGGACCTTCGCGAAAGGGCGGATGAGACGCGAGGCTTCCTCCGCGAGCACCCCGCGGGTGACGGAAATTCCCGCCGCTTCCAGGATCGCATCCGCACGCCCGGCATGCGCGGGATTCGGATCTTCCGCGGCATAGATGACGCGGCCGACGCCCGCCTCGATGAGGCCTTCCGTGCAAGGCGGCGTGCGCCCATGGGTGGAGCAAGGCTCCAAGGTCACATAGACGGAACCGCCTGCCGGTGCCGCTTCCCCATGCGAGCGCCTCGCGGCCGCGAGCGCCTCCCGCTCCGCATGGGGCAAGCCCGCCCCGCGGTGCCAGCCGGCACCGAGTTCCACGCCATCTTTGACGACCAAGGCGCCGACCGGGGGATTCGGCGATGTGCGGCCGATCCCCTTGCGCGCTTCCTCGATCGCCCTGCGCATCCACCGCGCGTCTTCACCTTGCATGGACAATGAAAGGCCATTTTTCCGAAATCTGCGCAAGCCCCGGCAATCTCCATTGAACACGCTGCAACTCCGCGGCAACTTCGGCATAAGTGGTAGATCCCCGTTTGCCGCCGAACGCAACCTGCAACCCAACGCAACATGAAAAAACTCATCCCCGTCATCCTCCTCCTTGCCGCCCTCCCCGCAGCTGCGGACCGCGTGGCGGACATCTACAAGCAAGGCTTGATCGCCGCGGACCAAGGCAACGTGAAGGCCGCCGAGCTGGCCTTCCGGGAGGTGCTCCGCCTCCAGCCGAACCACCCGCACGCGCGCTTCCAGCTCGGCGAACTGCAGCGCAACCAGAGCTCCGTGGCCGCCCGGGCGCGGCAGAGGAAGATGAACGAGTACGAGATCGAACAGATCAATTTCGACAAGGTCGAGCTCTCGGACGCCCTGGAGGTGATCACGATGATGGTGGAGAAGAAATCGGAGGGAAAATTCTCCCCGAATTTCATGATCCAGGATCCCTCCAACAAATTCGCCGATTCCCGGGTCACGCTAACGGTGAAAAACCTGCCCGCGAAGGCGGCCTTCAACATGATCCTGCAACAGGCGGGCGGAGTGGCCAAATACGAGGAGCACGCGATCCTGGTGAAACCGGTGGCCCGGACGGAATAATGCCATTACGCGATTGTTGTTTGGCCATTTGCCGCGGGGGAGGCTATTCCCCCGCGCGATGGTGCCGGACCTCCGCACGCTTTTCCTGGTAATCGCCCTCCTCTGCGCGGTGCAGGGGATGGCGATGGTGGTCTTCTGGACCCTGAACCGGCGCATTCCGGGGATCGGGCTGTGGGCGGCCGGCAACGTGCTGAACGCCTTCACGATGGCGCTGCTGCCGCTGCAGGGGGTCTCCGAGAACCGGATCCTGCACACCCTGGTGCCGAATCTGTGCGGGGTGGCCGCCGCGGCAGCCTACTACGCCGGGTGCTGCCGCTTCATCGGCAGGGAATCGCGCTGCTGGCACGCGGTATTCGCCGCCATCCTGTGGCTGCTGCCCTACCTCCATTTCTTCGCCACCGACAACATGCTGGGCCGGGTGGTGGCCTCTTCCCTGGCGCTGATCTACCTCAATGGCGTGCCGGGCGTCATGCTGATCCGGGAAAGGCGTGACGGGCTGCGCTTTTCCATGAATTTCACCGGGCTGCTGTTCCTGCTGTACACCGCGGTGATGGGGGCCCGGCTGATCCGCGCCCTGATCGAGCGGCCGGATGTGCCGATCTTCGACGGTTCGACCGCCCATTGGGTGATGTTCATGGTGGTGGCGGCCTTCGCCTACCTGCGGGCTTTCGGGACGATTTTGATGATCAACCAGCGCCAGACCCTGGAGCTGGAAGAACGCCACGCGGCCCAGCGCCGCACGGAAGAAGAGCTGGCCGAAGCCCGCCGCGAGGCGGAAGAGGAACGGGCCCTGCGCCAGCGCCAGGCCCTGGTGCGCGATCTGCACGACGGCATCGGCGGCATGACGGCAAACCTGGCCATGCTGGCCGCCCTGGGCCGCGAGGAGGAAAAGGAAGCCGCCCGCGGCGAAATGCTGAAACAGATCCAGGTCCTGGCACTGGAAGGAAACCGCGAGCTGCGCAGCCTGATGAACACCCTGGACAAGGGGGTACTCCACTGGCCGGACTGGCTTGCGGAACTGCGGGACTACGTGCTGAAGACGACCGAACCCCACGGGATCCGCCTGGTCTGGCAGCTCCGCGGCTCCCCGCCCGCGCCCCCGATCGCCGAACCCGCCGCCGCCATCTCCCTGGCGCGCGCGGTGAAGGAAGCCGTCCACAATATCACCCGCCACTCCGGGGCGGACGAATGCAGGATCGAGCTGGATTTCCACCGCGACCTGCTGGGAATCGTGGTGGCGGACAACGGGCGCGGCCTGGCCGCCAATGCCTCACGCGGCCGCGGG